>JBDTCQ010000080.1:0-3328 GCA_039923515.1 Dokdonella sp. | reverse complement strand
GACATACGGGATGCGGCAGCTGGCCGAACGGTTACGCGCGGAGTACGCCAGCATCACCGGCGCCTCAAATCCCGGCACCAGGCGCTTGTAACTGTTGGTGGTGGAGTTGGCGAACGCGTTGATCGCCCGCGCATGCTTGAAGATGCCGCCGATGTACCAAAGTGCAGTCTGCGACAGACCGCCATAGAGATCGCCTGAGAACAAGTTCACGCCGCCCTTCGACAACGATTGATGCACATGCATGCCGGAACCGTTGTCGCCAACCAGTGGCTTGGGCATGAAGGTCGCGGTCTTGCCGCTGGCATGGGCGACATTCTTGACCACGTATTTGAGCATCATCAGCTCATCGGCCTTTTTGACCAGCGAGTTGAACTGCACGCCAATCTCGCACTGGCCGGCGTTGGCGACCTCGTGGTGATGCACCTCGACAACCTGACCAAGTGCTGTCAGCACATTGCACATCTCGGCGCGCAGATCCTGCAGCGAGTCGACCGGCGGCACCGGAAAATAGCCGCCTTTCACACCCGGCCGATGGCCGCTGTTGCCTTCCTCATAGCGCTTCGATGATGACCAGGCGGCTTCCTGCGACTCGATCTCGAAGAAGCATTTGCCCATGTCGTTCTGCCAGCGCACTGCATCGAAAACGAAGAACTCGGGCTCCGGCCCGACAAAGGCGGTATCGGCGATGCCGGTTGATTTCAGATAGGCCTCGGCGCGCTTGGCCAGCGAACGCGGATCGCGCGAATAGGCCTGCATCGTGTTCGGTTCGAGGACGTCGCAATGCAGGATCAGGGTCGGATCGGCGAGAAACGGATCCACCAGCGCGGTATCCGGGTCCGGCAACAAGACCATGTCCGACTCGTTGATTCCTTTCCATCCGGCGATCGACGAGCCATCGAACATCTTGCCGTCCTCGAACGTCGATTCATCAATCATCGCCGCCGGAAAGGTGATGTGCTGCTGCACTCCGCGCATGTCCGCAAAACGCAGATCGACGTAAGTGATGTTCTGATCCTTGATCAGCTGGAGGACACTGGCAACGGACATGGAAACCTCGGTTTGGGGGTGGTTATGCAATAAACGTTGCAACCCTCATGCCAGATTTTCTGTACTACCAAATGCTTGTCTAATCAATGTGATATGAAACAGACATCAACCTGATGCTTGAAATACTGCTCTTATAAGGTGCGCTATTTTTGTCGTCATCCCTACTTTGGTGCAAACGGCCAAACCGGTCGGGCAGACAAACGTCAGGCCCTGGCCGATATCGGCACATTCATGAATTTCGACTGGTTCTCAGATTGCATCGCCGGTGCACGTTGGGCGGCGGCCAGATCGTGTCTGTCAGCGCATCGAGGAATCGCAACCAAGCTGCGGGGCTGCCCCCTTTTCCTCCATTGTCACGAGTCGGCAGATGAGGTGCTCACCGGGATGTAGAGCCGCGCCATTCAGCCAGCCTTTCCTGCTTGTGCTCGTCAGGGCTCAAACCCGTCGCGGAAGATCAGATCGTTCGAAGAAACCACCGGGCGGCAATTCGACAATTCCGAAACGATGAAGGCTGGAGAACCCGGTGTCGTCGCGGAGCGACGGGTCATAGCCGTGAGGACAAGGCCTGCACCAAGCCCCGAGGTCTGCCGCGTGAAAGTCGCATCGCCGAGCGCATCGGTCGTCACGTTGACGATGCTGGGTGGCGGATTGATCGGGAAGAACGACTGAGCCCCGCCGAAGCCGCTGGCGTCGCAGCTGCTGCTTATATAAAAGTTGATGGCATAGCTGCTGTTCGGAGCCGCATTCAATACACCCGTGATCGTCGTGACCAAGGTGGACGGGTTGAAGATCACCGACTGCAATACGGGCTTGTTGAGCAACTCGTTGGGTCCGCCGTCACCGTCACCGCTGTCGTTGGGTGTCACCCCAAGCGGGGCGAGATCAATCGCCAGACCACCGTTGCCGCCTATTGAAGGATTCACGTCGACTTGCGCGAGGTCATCGACGAAAAGGCCGGCCCCGCCATTGTGCGAAATGCTTGCCGTGCCGAAGGCAGAGAAGCGGTAGCGCGCCCCAACAAATGCGATGGTTGTATTTCCCGCGACGAGAACGCCGTTTCCACCGTTGCCCAACGGGATACCTCCGACACCGACGCCGATGCCGTTTGATACCACGGATGTAAGTGAGATCGGGCTGTCGAATATCGCCACACCATCGCTCAGATTGGCGGAAATCAGGTTGTCGTGGATCGCGATGTCCGAACTGTTGAAATCAACCGTGATTCCCCTGCCCATGTTCGGCAATGCGGTCGTTCCGCTGGCAGACAAGCCAATGATGTTGTTGCGGATACGATGGCTTTCAGCGCGTGCGTCCGCGCGCGTCGAACCAATATAAATACCGTCGCCCCCAGCGGCGGATATCAGATTGCGGGTCTGTGGCAGTGGCGGATTGGGGCCGCCCGCTTGCGCAATCTGGTCGCCGACAATGTTGGAGCCGCTGCCGCGACCGAAAAGCAGATTGGGCCGTCCCAGAGCGACTCCATTACCCAGCCCGACCATACCGGTTGCATCGGTACCAAAAAAGTTGCCCTGGATGCGCACGCCGCCAACGGGACAAAATCCGTTGCCGGGGCAGAATTCCTCACCCATCGATAGCGCGGCGCCCGCAAAACGGTTGATGATCAAACCAAGGATCACACTGGTGTTGCCGGGACACAAATTCGAACCCGGGATCGACGCGCCGATCGTGATGGCGTCGGTCGGACCGGCCAGGCTGCCATCCAGCTCGATAGTGAGGACTGCGTTGCTGCCTTCATTCAACGTATTGAAGCTGGAACCCGGCTGCGAATACCCGTCGACGGTAATCGGGATATTGAATTTGGGCAGCTGCGAAAGGGGCCGGATGGTATGCAATCCACTTCCGGGAATCGCGAAGACTATGGAATGCGGCGCGCAACCCTGACCCCCGGTAACCTGCTGCGCGTTGGCATCCAGGATGGCTTGACGCAGGCTTCCCATTCCCGAATCGGAGGAATTGGTAACGGTAAAGGTGGTCGCCCCTGCATTCGTGGCCAGTGCAAGCACGAGCAGGGCGCCAATGCACAATGCGTAACGCGAGTGTGCGCGACCGATCGCGAAGATTTTCATGAGTGAGAAATTCGTGGCTATCCGCAATGAGAGGTTCATGAAATTATCTCCATCTGCTTGTCTTGGGTTCCATTCATGAGGCCGCGCCGTTTTTCGTCGCACGATCGGCGTATGTAGGTTGCAGGCGTTGGGTGCTGACAGCCATCGTGGTTACATGTCCGTTCTTTCATGCACCGGCAGATCTACGACCGACT
>JBDTCQ010000079.1:0-10870 GCA_039923515.1 Dokdonella sp. | reverse complement strand
CGGATTTGCGCTGAACGACGTACTCGTCGCCTATGGCCAGAACGGCGAAATGTTGCGCCCCGAGCAAGGCTATCCCGTGCGTCTGCTGGTTCCTGGCGTGCAGGGCATTTCCAACGTCAAATGGCTGCGCCGGATCAAGGTGGGCGACCAGCCGTTCAATACGCGTGAAGAGACCCTGCAATACAGTGACTTGATGCCGGATGGCAGCAGTCGCCAATACACCTGGATCCAGGAAGCCAAATCCGTCATCACCTCACCCTCGGGCGGCCAGCAACTGCTCGACAAGGGGGGTTATTTCGAAATCACCGGCCTGGCCTGGTCCGGCCGCGGCCCTATCAAGCGCGTGGACATTTCCACCGATGGTGGCAAGAACTGGCGTACCGCGAAGCTGCAAACCCCGGTGCTGGACAAGGCGCTGACGCGCTTCCGTGCCGACTGGACCTGGGACGGCAGCCCGGCCCTGTTGCAAAGCCGCTGCATCGATTCGACCGGCTACGTGCAGCCGAAGATGCGCCAGTTGCGCGAGGTGCGCGGCACGGCTTCGATCTATCACAACAACGCCATCCAGACCTGGCTCGTTGATGCCGAAGGCAAGGTGCACAATGTTGAGGTCTGAGCGGATCGTCAGCCTGCTTGCGGTGCTCGCGCTGCTGGTTGCGGCAATGCCCGCAGCGGCGCAATCAAGATACAAACTGGGACAGAAAGCCACGCCTGAGCAAATTGCCGGATGGGATATCGATGTCCGTGCCGACGGTGCAGGTTTGCCGGCGGGTCAGGGCTCGGTAAACGAGGGCAATGATATTTACGACGCCCAATGCGCCAGTTGTCACGGCACCTTTGGCGAGAGCAATACCTATATCGCGCTGTCTGGGGTGAAGACCAAGCTCAACTACGCGCCGACCCTGTTCGACTACATCAATCGGGCGATGCCATTCCCGCATTCAAAATCCCTGACTGCCGACGAGGTCTATGCGGTCACCGCCTATGTACTCAATCTCAGTGATGTTGTTCCGGCCGATTTCGTGGCCGACAAGGACAGCCTGCCCAAGGTTGCAATGCCCTACCGCGACAAGCTCAAGGCATACCCCGGACTGATGAGTGTGGAAGGCAAGCCGGATGTGCAAAACACGGCCTGCATGAAAGCGTGCGAGCAGGAGGTAAAGGTCAGCGCCAGTCTGCCGCCAGGCTTCGTCGAGAACCTCTATGGCGATATCCGCGACAACTTTCGCGGTCTGGCGACGATGAACAAGGCAGCGCCTCCGGTTGTGAGCACGCCCGTCGAAGCCGTGGGCGGACTGGACCTGATCCAGAAACATGGCTGCGTTGTCTGCCACGCGGTGGACAAGAAAATCGTTGGCCCGGCATTTCGGTCGGTGGCCAACAAATACCGGGACAGCGCCGACGCCCGTGCACAATTGATCGGGAAAATTCGCGACGGCGGCTCCGGTGCATGGGGAACGGTGCCGATGCCGCCGCAAACAGAGCCATCCAATTCCGATCTGAACACCATCGTGGAGTGGCTGTTGAGCCTGCCCAGCGAAAAATAGAGCAATCGCATTGCTGGCGCGTGGCGCCAGTTGCCACATGTCATGAACGCAACAGTCTTAGCCGAGGAAGCACTATGAGTATGTCGAGAAGGGTATTCCTTCAAACCACCACCGGTGGCGCCGCATGGGTGATTGTGGCGGCAGCGGGATTCTCTCCAGGTCTTGGCTTCGCCGCGGCTGAGCCAGCCGGTGCGCTGGATCCGCGCAAACCATTCCAGGGCCACACCCTTGATGAGGTGGTCAAGGCGCTGGGTGGCAGCAGCGCGCAGCAATCCTCCGAGATTTCCCTACAGGCGCCGGAGATCGCTGAAAACGGAGCGGTGGTCCCACTGGTCATCGAAAGCAAATTGCCGGGTACACGCATGATTGCGATTGTTTCGGAAAAAAATCCGCATGCACTTTCTGCGGTTTTCAATATCCCCGAGGGAACCGAAGCCTACGTGATGACGCGCGTGAAGATCGCCGAGACCTCAAAGGTCACGGCGCTTGTGCAAACAGATAAAGGATTTTTCTATACCGATCAACTGGTCAAGGTCACCCTTGGCGGTTGCGGCGGCTGAATCGAACCTGGAGAGAAAGACCATGGCAGATCCGATGCGAATTCGAGCCACCCTCACCGGCGATACCGTCGAGGTGAAGGTGTTGATGTCCCATCCCATGGAAACCGGTTTGCGCAAGGACGCCGACGGCAAGCTGGTTCCCGCGCATTACATCGACACGGTCAAAGCCAGCTACAACGGCAAGGATGTGATGACCGCCGAGTGGGGTCCGGCCGTTTCCAAAAACCCGTTTCTGGCCTTTCGCTTCAAGGGCGGCGCCAAGGGTGAGAAGGTCACCGTCACTTGGCACGACTCAGCCGGAGAAACGAGAACGGACGAAGCGGCAATCCAGTAATCACAATGCTGTCTGGCAGTCCTGTTAGCGATTGCAGCGTATGGTGGCAAGGGTGAGATGCCGGCCGAGATGACATTCCGGCAAACCACCCATAGCAATGGCAGTTTCAAGGAGGTCGCGGCATGCGAAGCAAAATCCAATTGATGCGAGCGGGGCTTGCACTTGGCGTCGTCACCGCAATTGCCCTGGGTGCCTCGCTGGTCGGTGCGCAATCCACCACGACCGAGGATGCGATAGCCGAGTATCGGGCCATGTTCGGTGACGACAACCCGGCGGCGCTGTGGATTGCACGCGGTGAAGGACTCTGGAAGGAGCCTCGTGGTTCGCACAAGGTGGCGCTGGCCGACACCTGCGATCTTGGCCTGGGCAAAGGTGTGATCAAAGGTGCCTATGCCCATCTGCCACGCTACTTTGCTGACACGGACAAAGTGCAGGATCTGGAAACGCGCTTGTTGACCTGCATGGTCAAGGGTCAAGGCATGGATGAGGCACCCATCGTCAAGAATCGTTTCGGTGATGGCGACCGCAAGTCGGATCTGGAAGCCTTGTCGGCTTACATCATCGATGCGTCGAACGGGGTCGCGATCGACTTGCCAATGAAGCATGCGAAAGAGAGGCTCGCCTACGAATCGGGCAAGGCGATTTTCTTCTACCGTACCGGCACACATGATTTCGCCTGCGCCACCTGCCACAGTCAATCCGGCAAACGCATCCGTCTGCAGGAACTGCCCAACCTTTCCGTGGCCGGCGAGGATGCACGCGCCACCTACACGGTCTGGCCCGCCTATCGCGTCTCGCAGGGCGAGGTTCGCACGATGGAATGGCGCATTGGCGACTGCTTTCGTCAGCAGCGCGTGCCTGAATTGAAGTTCGGTTCGCAGGCGGCGATTGATCTGACGATGTTCCTGGCCAAGAACGCCGAAGGCGGAAAGATGGCAGCCCCCGGCCTCAAGCGCTAAGGAGACGAGCATGCGAATGTTGACGAGTACCTTGCTGCTGGCGACCTTGCTTCCACTGGTCGCGGTCGCCGCAGACGATGCCCACAAGGATGACCGCAATGCTCAGGCGTATGCGGTCATGCAGGCCTCGTTTGTCGCCAAGGGCCAGGCTGGCATGGATCGGCTGGTCCAGGACAAGACACAGGCCGCCTGTTCGCTGTATGCCCCTGGCTTGCCGCCGGACGCCGTTGTCGCCCAGTTGCTTGAAGAGAATCGCGGTATGGTCAAGTTTCCGGTCGACGGAAAATTTCTCGGTGACTGGAAGCGCGGTCAGGCCATTGCCGAGGAGGGCAAGGGCAAACAATCTTCCGACGATCCAGCCGAACCATCGGGCGGCAACTGCTATGCCTGCCATCAACTGGACAAGCAACAGATTGCCTACGGCACGATCGGCCCATCGCTGTATCAATACGGCAAGCAGCGTGGAAACTCCGAACCCGTTCTGAAGCTCGCGTGGAGCATGCTCAACGACATGAAGGGTTATGTCTTGTGCACAGCCATGCCACGCTTTGGGACCCAGGACATTCTCACCGAGCAGCAGTTGAAGGATGTCATGGCGTTGTTGTTCGATCCCGACTCGCCGGTCAATCAGTAATGGTGACAAGGATCTTTCGATGAGCATGGAACGGCGTGAATTTCTGCAAATGATGCTTGCCGCGGCGGCGGCCGGTTTGCCGCTGGGATCAGCACGCACCTTGGCTGCCGACAGCAACGATGCCTTTTACGATTTGCCGCGCTTCGGCAATGTCAGCCTGCTGCACATGACGGACAGTCATGCGCAGCTTAGGCCGATCCATTACCGCGAACCGGCCACCAATATTGGTGTGGGTGCCGCGCGCGGCAAGCCACCCCATCTGGTCGGCGAGCATCTGCTCAAGTTCTATGGGATCAAGCCAGGCACGCGGGAGGCGCATGCGCTGACCTGCCTGAACTTCGTCGAGGCGGCAAAGCGCTATGGCAAGGTTGGCGGTTACGCCCATGTGGCGACCCTGGTCAAACGCCTGCGGGCGAATCGTCCCGGCGCCTTGCTGCTCGATGGTGGTGATACCTGGCAGGGTTCGGCAACGGCGTTGTGGACCAAGGGTCAAGACATGATCGACGCCCAGCTCGAACTGGGCGTGGACGTGATGACCGGGCACTGGGAGTTCACCTACGGCGCCGAGCGGGTAAAGGAAGTGGTCGACGGTCCGTTCAAGGGCAAGATCGATTTTGTCGCCCAGAATGTGCGCACCTCCGATTTCGATGATCCGGTGTTTCCGGACTACGCGATGCGCCAGGTCAACGGCGTCAGCGTGGCCGTGATCGGTCAGGCTTTCCCGTACACGCCAATTGCGCACCCGGCACACTTTGTCCCCGACTGGTCCTTCGGCATCCAGGAAGAACATCTGCAAAAATCGATCGACAAGGCGCGCAAGGCCGGTGCTGTCGTGGTCGTGCTGCTCTCGCACAACGGCATGGATTGCGATTTGAAACTGGCCTCACGGGTCACTGGGCTGGATGCCATCCTCGGCGGACACACGCACGATGCGGTGCTGCGTCCAGTCGTCGTGAAGAATTCTGGTGGACAAACGCTGGTCACCAATGCAGGCAGCAACGGCAAATTTGTCGGCGTACTCGATTTTGATGTGCGCGACGGCAAGCTGCGCGATTCCCGCTATACCTTGTTGCCGATATTTTCCGATCTGCTCAAACCGGACGCAGCGATGCAGACATTGATCTCAAAACACCGCGAGCCCTATGCGGCCAAGCTGGCCGAAAAATTTGCCGTCAGCGAAGGCCTGTTGTATCGCCGCGGAAATTTCAACGGCAGTTTCGATCAACTCATCCTCGACGCGCTGATGCAGGGCAAGGATGCCGAGATCGCCTTCTCGCCCGGCTTCCGCTGGGGCACCACCCTGCTTCCGGGAGAGACGATCACCCGTGAACGCCTGATGGATCAGACCGCAATCACTTATCCGACGGTGACGGTCAACGAATTCACCGGTGAATACATCAAGGCGATCCTCGAGGATGTCGGCGACAACCTGTTCAATCCCGATCCCTACTACCAGCAGGGTGGCGACATGGTTCGCGTCGGCGGCTTGAACTACACCTGCGACCCGCAGGCCGCGGCGGGCCAGCGCATCAGCGACATGCGTCTCGGTGACAAGCTGATCGATGCGGCCAAGATCTACAAGGTGGCAGGCTGGGCGCCGGTGGCCGAGGGTGTCAGTGGCGATGCGATCTGGGATGTCGTCGGCACCTATCTCAAGGCGCACCAATCAGTTCCCGCGCCCACGTTGAATCTGCCCAAGCTGGTGGGCGAGAAGGGTGATCCAGGAGTCGCTTGATCATGCTGCGCCACTTCCTGCTTGTACTGTTCGCATGCCTCTGGCTGGCAGACGCACGGGCTGCTGACAAACTCCCGATTGCGACGTGGGCGCCGAGCGACATGCCCATGAGTGTGCACAAGGTCGGGCCGCACAGCTATTACGTGGAAGGTCTGCTCGAAGAAGCCAGTCGCGAAAACGAAGGCTTCATCGCCAACGCCGGTTTTGTGATCACCAAGGATGGCGTCGTGGTCTTCGATACGCTGGGCTCGCCCGCACTGGCCGATCGCTTGATTGCCGAGATCCGCAAGCTCACCGAGCAGCCGATCCGTCGCGTCATCGTCAGCCATTACCATGCCGATCACTTCTACGGCATCCCGGCCTTTCGCCGCATCGGCGCTGAAATCTGGGCCGACACGCGCGCGCACGGCTATTTGAATTCGTCCGCAGCAAGCGAACGTCTTGATCAGCGCAAAAAAATCATCGGGCCTTGGCTGGGACCGGATTTCACGTTGCCACTGCCGGATCGCTGGCTGGACAAGCCCGAAAGTTTCAGCATGGGCGACGTCAAATTCTCGCTGCGCTATCTCGGCTCCGCACACTCGCCCGAGGATCTGACCATGCTCGTGGAGCCGGACGGCGTGCTGTACTCCGGCGACATCGTCTACGCCGGACGCGTACCGTTCATTGGTGATGCGGATACACGATTGTGGTTGGGTGCGATCGACCGCCTGCTCGCGATCCCAGCACGCGTCATGGTGCCTGGGCACGGGCCTGCATCGATGGACCTGAAACGCGATGGCCGCCTGACTCGTGATTACCTGAAATTCCTGCGTCAGCAGATGGGTCAAGCCGCACAGAATTTTGAGACCTTCGACGAGGCCTATGACAAAGTCGATTGGAGTGAGTTCAGCGCCGAGCCGACCTTTGACGCCGCCAACCGCCGCAACGCCTACAACGTATTCCTGCAGATGGAGCAGGAAATGTTGGGGACTTCGAAATAGACGGGCCGGCAGGCGCTTCTCGTAGGAAACGGCTTGACCAGCCCTTCGGCTGTTGAAAGCAGCCGTGATGCACTTTCTCGCATCGGATAGAAATGCATCGCCCCCAAGAGGGGACAAGCGGCTGAAGCCTGCTCCTACAATAATCGGTAACACCGAGCGTTTGAGGCATATCCGATTCGGTCGTCGCACGCAAAATTTGCAACAAACCTACTCAGCCAAACTTGGTCAGCAACTGGGTCATCTTCTGCGTTGAGCTGCGCAGCTCATGCATATCGGCGGCAGCATCGATGTTGGCTGTGAGACTGCACGCGATCATTTCGTAGAACGCCTTGTCCAGCGCGCGCCGCGCGGCGGTCATCTGCACAGCCACCTGCTCGCACGGGCGATCCTCTTCGATCATCGCCTGGATCCCACGTATTTGACCCTCGATCCGCGCGAGCCGTTTGATCACGTGGCGCCGATGCGCCTGTTCGCTATCCGGACTTACCGCCGTCACCGTATTCATCTTCTTCTTGGCCGCTGTGCGCTTCATGGGTTTCTGTCGATGTTGCGATGCATGAATTCCATTCTGCCCGAACCAGACACTACGGGGTAGTGGTGTACCCGTTCAATGAGAAGGTCAGCCCATGAAGGTCGGTTCGGCATGTTGCTGCAGCACGCGCGTGTACCGGATTGCATGCATGCGCGTTGATGGGCACGAGTCAGCATTCGATGCTGCGATGCAATATGCAATGCGATAGGCGACCTTGGTGCTTCCAGCAATCAACGACACCAATTTGAAAGTCACGATACGCGCGCCGGCAGCGAATATTTCTATGCTAGCCTACATCGAATATACGCATACCTGTATCGGTATACGTCGAGATGAAACATCCTGGCGGATCCACTAGTCGTTGAGCTCCACTGACCTGTTTGGCTGACCTGAGGGGGTGACATCGTGCAAACAAAACATAGTATATTAAGCATTGCGCTGATGCTGTGCTGCGGAACGGCAATGGCGACCGATGGCTACTTCCAGCACGGTTACGGCATTCAAGCCAAGGGTCGTGGGGGTACCGCCATGGCGATAGCAACCGACGCGTTTGGCGGCGCCAACAATCCCGCGACCATGGTGATGGCGGGTGGCCGACTGGATCTGGATCTGGATGCGTTCAGTCCGCGCCGCAGCGCCGAACGCAGTGGTTTCGGACCCGGGCTGGACGGTTCGGTCGATAGCGGCAGGAACTGGTTCGGCATACCGGAATTGGGGTATAGCCATATGCTGCGCGATAACTTCGCCTTGGGTGTCAGTCTCTACGGCAATGGCGGCATGAATACCGATTATCCGGGCGGTCAATTCAATTGTGGCCAGGGACCGGCAAATATCCTCTGCGGCAACACTGCCCTCGGTGTGGATTTAACGCAATTGATCATTGCACCGACCGCCTCGTACGCCCTCACGCCAAACCAGTCAATCGGCATTTCTCCGCAGATTGCGATACAGCGCTTTTCCGCCAAAGGCCTGCAGGCCTTTGCGGGTACGCCGGGCTTGTCATCCGCACCCGACAGCGTCACCAATAACGGTGCCGAAATGTCCAACGGCGTGGGTGTCCGCCTTGGCTATTTCGCACGCATCAGCCCGGAGTTCTCTTTCGGCGCCGCCTACAGCAGCAAGATCAGCATGAGTCGATTCAAAGACTATGCCGGCTTGTTTGCAGAACGCGGAAAATTCGATATCCCGGAAAACTACTCGCTCGGCGTGGCCTGGAATGCGACTGGACCGCTGACCCTTTCCGCCGATTACGAGCGCATCAATTACAGTGGTGTGCAATCAGTCAGCAATCCCAGTCTGGTCCAGGCACAACTGGGCGCGAGTGGTGGCCCTGGGTTCGGCTGGCATGACATCGATGTGTGGAAACTGGGTGCCGAATACGCCAGTTCGGATCGCTGGACCTGGCGCGCGGGCTACAACCACAGCAGCAATCCGATTCGGGGCAGTGATGTCACCTTCAACATTCTGGCGCCGGGTGTGGTCACCGATCACCTGACCCTCGGCTTGACCCACACCACGGCATCCGGTGGCGCATGGACGGTCTCGTATATGCATGCGTTCAAGAATACGGTTGAAGGCGCATCGATCCTGCCCGTGTTCATGGGTGGCGCGCCCGGGGGAAATGAGCGCATTTCGATGTATCAGAATTCGTTTGCGATTGGCTACAGCTGGAAGCTGTAACGCAGGATCATGGCGCGCGCTCACTGCGCGCGCATGACCGATGCGACGTGATACCGCCACGGCCCGCCCTTGCTGCGGGCTTATGCTAGGGTTCTGGGCGAGGCAGCAAGTTTGCGAATTTACCCAGTGCGTGACTTGTCGGGATAGGAATCAAACGCACGATGTTGATTGTTTCTGTCAGTCACTGAAGGAGTATCAACAATGAACAACGAACACAGCAGACGTGACTTCCTGAAACTCGGCGGCACTGCATTGGCCGTGGGCGCCACCGGTTTTGCTGCGGCTGCAACGACTGCGCCGAGCACCGACAAGACTCAGGCTGCCGCCGTTTCCACCGTTTCCACCGCTACCAAAGCCGAATTGCCCAAAGCCAAAGGCCCACGTCTTGTCGTCGTCGGCGCTGGAACGTCGGGCCTGACCATTGCCAAGTATGCAAAGCGCTACTACCCGAAATTTGACGTCGTACTGGTGGAAAAGCGCGATATGTACGCGTCATGCTTTTCCAGCAACCTCTGGTACGCCGGGCTCATCGATTTGGAGTTCCTTGCCGATCACAGCTTTCTCGATGCAGCGGTAAACAACAACTACATTTATTTCAACGCGACCGTTACCGGGCTTGATCGAACGAGTCGCAAGCTGGTGACCAACAAGGGTGAAATCGACTACGACTATCTCGTGGTGGCGCCTGGGATTGACTACGATTACGAGAAGATCGGGGTAAAGGATGCAGGCGCCGTGGCGGCGCTTCACCAGACTTATCCGGGCGGTTTTACCCAGAGCACCGAGCACGTCACCATTCGGCGCAAGGTTCGCGAGTTTGAGGGTGGTCTGTTTTTGCAGAGCGTGCCTTCAGGCAACTACCGCTGCTTGCCGGCGCCGTACGAGCGGGCCTGCATGATTGCGGCGGTGATCAAGAAGAACAAACTCAAGGGCAAGGTGCTGATCCTCGATGCTAACCCCGAGATCACCATCAAGGCACCCGGTTTCCATGCGGCATTCGACGAGCTCTACAAAGGCATCATCGAGTGGCGTGCATCTTCACCGATCACCGGCGTGGATGTAGAAAAGAAGCAGGTGCATACGGATGTCGATACGATCTCCTTTGACGACGCAGCGATTTATCCCAACGTACGCGGTGCAATCCTGATTGAACAACTCGGCTTGATGGCGCCGTCCAGCCACAGCAACCAGAAAGAAGCCCATATCGATACTCGCTTCAACAACTTCATCGGTGATGAGCGCGTGTATGTCACCGGTGACTCGCGCAATCAGCCTTATTCAAAGAGTGCCAATACATCCAACACCGAGGGGCACACCATTGCCAAGGTGCTGGCGGCGCGTGCACAGGGCAAGGATCCGGAATGGGTTGCACCACAGACGATCTGCTATTCGATGGTCAATGCAGATCCGATGGAAGCCATTAGCGTCGATGCCGGCTATGACTATGATGCCAAGACCGATCTGATCACCGGATTTTCCAAGACGACCAAGGTTTTCAACGATCGCTCTGCAGCACGCGCCCAAGCAACACTGGAGTGGGCACGCGGCATCTACCGGGATATTTTCAACGCGTAATGAAAGCGATGGGAGGATTCACGGCTTGCGTGCGATCGAAGGTTCCGTATCGTCATGCACTCATGAAAGTCTTGATCAGACCATCTTGATATTGTGCAGCCGTTGTCGACACGGCGGCTGCATTCCCCTGAGAGGCCCAGATGGATCGCCGCCAATTTATTGGAATCTGCGCAGCAACCGCAGCCACGCTGGCCACGAGCAACAGGCAAGCCTTGGCTCAAGGTGTGCAGGAATTTCCAGCGGTCAAACTCGTCGACGCGTATGGCGTGCCGCTCAAGGCGTCCGCCTTGGCGACACAACAAGCTTATCTTTTTCACTACCCGTTTCGCGC
>JBDTCQ010000078.1:0-2738 GCA_039923515.1 Dokdonella sp. | reverse complement strand
TGTCAAGGCGTTCGCTGTAGTGGAGTACAACGCGGCGCGTTCCCTGTGCGGGCAGCGGATAGACACGCAGGCGGAAGTTCTCGCCACCGGTGGTTTCAAGCAGGGCCGGATCGACGCGGCGGCGGATCACCTCCTCAAAAACTTCCTTGCCCTTGGCCTTCTCGATCGGCACGGCATTGCGCAACTCCCCATTGATATCAAGGGCGAAGCCGTCGATCTCCTGCCCGGCCAGCAATGGAAACTGCAGCTCACCTTCGAGAACACGGCTATTCGGATTGAAGAACACCATCTCCACGCGCGTTCGCGCCATGCCGCCGATGATTTCGGCTCGCATGTCCAGCGATTGGAGTTCAATCGGCGTACCGTCCTTGCCGATATCAATACGTATCGGCGCTGGCAATGGCCGCGGATCAATTGCGATGGTCTGCGCAAAAAGCTGCGCTGAGAATGACAAGACAAGCAATACAAAAAGCGCACGCACTGCGATCAATGCTTTCATGGAATCCGTACCGATGAAGGAGTGGGGCAACCTTACCCGTTGCAGATCATTCCAACGCAGGCGGATCCGATTCGGGGTCGAGCAACCCGAATACGAGATGCGGGCAACGAAAAACAGCCCGCATTCCTCCGTGGAATGCGGGCGGTCCCCCCGCTGAATTCAGGCAGCAGCTTCGGCTTGTTCGCTGACCACGGCGACGGCGTGAATCACCGCGGCAATGCGGACCGCGCTCTGGATCGTCAACACGGGAACCTCGTGCTTGCGCAGGGTTTTCTCGTGCGACTCAAGGCACATTCCGCAGCCATTGATTGCCGAGACAGCCAGCGAGGCCAGTTCAAAGTCGACCTTCTCGCAGCCGGGATTGGCCATCACATTCATGCGCAGACTGGCGCGCAACTTGCCGTATTCCTCATCCCCCACCAGGTGATTGAAGCGGTAGTAGATGTTGTTCATGCCCATGATCGCGGCAGCCGCGCGGGCGGCATTGGCCTCGGCTTCGCTCAGCGTGTCGGCGAAATGCTCGCTCACGGCGGAGGTCAGCGGCGTATGCCTCGAAGCGATCGCGCTGGCGAGGGCAATGATTCCGATCTGTTTCGGGTTAAGGCCGGGTGCGCCGGATTCGCTGAGCACGGAATCAAGATTGAGGCGCAGGTCCTTGGCGTAGTCGGGCAAACGAGCCTTGAGGTCGTTGAGATTCATGCGTTTCTCCTGTTTGGTTCGGCAGCCGGACTCGGCCGGTCGATGCCGGATCTGGAATGAGGGGCTAAAAAAAGGGGGCGGCGGGTTCGGGGAGGAACCCGCCGCCCGGGACGACGTCGTGGGGAGGGGAGGTACGACGCCGTCCTGACCATCGGGCGGTAATCTGCCCTGGAGAACGTTCACCTGATCTGGGGATGCTTCCCCGTGGCTCAAGGGTCGCGACAATCTGTCGCGTAAACGTTTTCCGTCTTGACTCAGGCGACCTTGAGTACGTCGTCGCCCTTCTTCCAGTTGCACGGGCAGAGCTCATCGGTCTGCAGCGCATCGAGAACGCGGAGGACTTCCTGCGGGTTGCGGCCGACGCTGCCGGCGGTGACATAGGCAAACTGGATCACACCATCCGGATCGACCAGGAAGGTTGCGCGCTTGGCCACGCCCTCTTCCTCGTCGAGGATACCGAGTGCCGTGGTCAGGCGCTTGGCCGTGTCAGCCAGCATCGGGAACGGCAGATCGTGCAGATCCTTGTGATCCTTGCGCCAGGCCATATGAACGAACTCGCTGTCGGTGCTGGCGGCCAGAACCTGAGTGTCGCGATCAGCAAACTGGCTATTCAGGTCACCAAACCCCTTGATCTCGGTCGGGCAGACGAAGGTGAAATCCTTCGGGTAGAAGAACACCAGCAGCCACTTGCCGGCGTAGGTCTTGTTGTTGATGTTGGCAAACGCTTTCTCGACGCTTTCGGTCGAAACGGTGGCCTTGAGATTGAATTCCGGGAACTTGTCTCCGACGGTCAACATGGGAATCTCCTTTCGCGGGGTGGGTAAGTGAAGGACTGGTCAGGACCAATCCATGGGGAACATCTTAGCGAGCGGCTTTCAATCAATCCAATTGATTGTTACCATCCATTCGATAGTCTAAGTCAATGACAAACTGCTCGATGAATCTTCGTGATCTCCGATATCTGGTCGCTCTGGCCGAGCACAAGCACTTTGGCCGTGCTGCGGAGGCGGCTTTTGTCAGCCAGCCGACGCTGTCGACCCAGATCATGAAGCTGGAAGACGAGCTCGGGGTCGCTCTGGTCGAGCGCACACCGCGCAAGGTGTTGCTGACCGAGGTCGGTCGCGAAATCGTCCAGCGCGCCCGCGACGTCCTCAACGAAGTCGAGCAGATCCGGGTTATTGCTCGGCGCACGCTCGATCCGGAATCAGGCACGCTCAGACTGGGCATCTTCCCGACCCTGGGGCCTTATCTGTTGCCGCATGTCGTGCCGCTAATCCGCGAACGCTTTCCGCGCCTTGAATTGCTGCTTGTGGAGGAGAAGACCGAAGTCATCCTGCGCCAGTTGCGTGAAGGCCGACTCGACGCCGGCATCCTCGCCCTGCCCGTGCATGACCAGCAACTGCATGTCGAGAAGCTGTTCGATGAGCCGTTTGTGCTGGCTGTGCCGGAGGGCAACCCGCTGGCGAAGCATCGTTCGATCAAGCTTGATGATCTGGCCGACCAGAACCTGCTCCTGCTCGAAGATGGCCACTGCCTGCGC
>JBDTCQ010000077.1:0-7689 GCA_039923515.1 Dokdonella sp. | reverse complement strand
CAATGCTTATCAACGACCTGAAGCCTATCTGGATATCGAGTTGCCGGCGAACAGCGCCATGGGTCCGGTGATCGCAGCAATTGGTTTCTCACTTGCTTTTGGTCTTGTCTGGCACATCTGGTGGCTGGTAATCCTGACGGCACTCGCGGCGATCGTCGCCATGATTGTCCGCGGCTTCGCACGCAACACCGGCCGCATTGTCAGTGCGCAACAAGTGCGTCAGGAACATCATCGCTGGCTCGACGCCGTAGAAGAAGCTACAGCCATCTCCCGCGCGGACGAATGCACATCGCTCAACGCTGGCTTGGCCCTGCAAGAGGCCGAAGGAGTGGTGCCATGAGCCTGCAAGTCATGAAGCATCCAGGTTTGAATCTGGGTCGTTCGCACGGCAAGGACGACGAAGCCGCCGAGACCGTGATGTTCGGATTCTGGTTGTTCCTGATGAGCGACGCCATCCTCTTCGGCATGGTGTTCGCGACCTATGTCATTTCGGTCAACGCGACCGCTGGTGGCCCCGGGCCGCCAGATCTCTACGATATCAACAGCGTCTTCATCCAGACCGTGTTGCTGCTGGTCAGCAGCTTCACCTTCGGCATGGCTTCGCTGGCGTTGAAGTATCGGCATGGCACGGTGCGGCTGCTCAGCTGGCTGGGTGTGACCCTGTTGCTCGGTCTCGCATTTCTCGCATTGGAGCTGCATGACTTCGCCAGCATGTTTGCCAAGGGCGGTGTACCCAGTCGCAGCGGGTTTCTGTCTGCGTTTTTCGACCTGGTGCCGCTGCACGGCCTGCACGTCGCCGCTGGCTGCTTGTGGCTGGTCAGTCTCGCGGCGCAAATCGTGCGCTACGGAGTCGATCGCGACGTCAAGCTGGGAGTCATGCGACTGGCGCTCTTCTGGCATTTCCTCGACATCGTCTGGATTGCTATTTTCTCAGTGGTTTACCTGGCAGGACTGGGATGAGCACGCACGCTGAACCAAGTTTTCAGTCCAGCGCATTGAAGCAAGAGGAACGACGCGAGCTTCGCAGCTATCTCTGGGGTTTTGGCTTTGCTCTGTTGCTTACCCTTGTTTCGTTCGCCTTGGTGTACTGGCCGACACTTCCGAAACTGCCCCTGCTCATCCTGATCGGCGCGTTCGCGCTGATGCAGATGCTCGTGCACTTCCGCTTTTTCCTGCACATCAACTTCAGGCAGAAGCGCGAGGATTTGCTGCTCATTCTGTTCTCTGCACTTTTGCTGACGATCATGGTTGCGGGCACGATCTGGATCATGGCCAATCTGGCCGTGCGCATGGCGATGCCGATATAGCGGTGCTGGGGTCATCGCTTCAATCAAACCATTCGTTCGCTCAACTCCGAGTTGTGGCGGGTAGATCGTTCAAGCGGCTGATGGCGCGATCACAAGGCGATGGCCGTCCGGATCAATGAGACTTCGCTGCCACATGTTTGGCGTCTCGTTTTGCTTCGAACGGTCGTCGGCTTCGAACACCAGACTAGTCGCTGCCACGTCATTTGCCTGCAAATCCAATGAATCATTGTTGTCGCGATTTCGATAACAGAGCAACTCGAGATGTGGGGTTGCCTGATCGGCACTCATCGCGATGACGTCCACGAAGGGTCGATCGAGATCGTCGAGCTTCGCCTGCGCCGGATCGCTATTGACCGAGCGGTTGGACACGATGAGCCCAAGCGATTCGTAAAACGAGACGCTGCGGGTGCCGTCAGATACACAGATCGCGGAGTGATCGATGCCGAGGAACGGACTATCGCCGTGCGCATCTTGTAAAACTTGCTTCCAGTGCGCCGGCATGTCCTTCTCTGGAAAAGCCAGCAGCTCAAGGGGATGACCTTCGGGGTCGCGAAACTTGAATGCGCTGACGCCGCCAGAGCTGGCCGGCAGACGCTGTGGTCCTTCGCTGCTGATCGGCGTCCAGCCAAGCTGCGCAGACAGAGACTGCATGGCTGCGGTCATATCGCTGACGACCAGTGCAAAATGTTGAAACAGGAGATCGGATGCCGAACTGTCAACGGGGTAGGGCTGCCCCGGCCTATCAATGAATTGAATCAGTTCCACGCGCTGCGCGCCGAGTGCGAGGGTTATGCGAAGCGCACGGCCGCCGATATCGGTGAGTGTCCGGGTCTGTGCGTCGGAAAATATTTCGGTACTCACGTGGCGAAAGTCGAGTGCGGTCTGAAAAAATCCCGCCAGCGACTGTGCCCGCCCGCTGCACAATCTGAAACAATGCAGGGCCGTTACACGCACATCGCATGGCGAGCCTACGGCCATCCCGCACCGCGACGATTGAGGAAGATCGAGTACAGCGTGTGCGAGCCGCCGATAAACAGCCGATTCTTGTGGTAACCGCCGAAGGTCAGGTTGGACACCAGATACGGTACAAGAACCTTGCCGAGCAAGCGCCCGCTGGGATCAATGCAATGCACTCCATCTGCGGCGCTTGACCATATATTGCCTTCCTCATCCATGCACATTCCGTCGGCGAAGCCGGGTTCCACTTTGTGGAAGATATTTCCGCCATGTAATGTTCCCTTGGCATCAACGTCGAACTTGCGGATGTACTGCTTGGGATTTTCCTCGCGCGTGTGACCGGTTTCGCTGACATACAACTTGCTTTCATCGGGCGAAAAGACCACGCCGTTGGGGCCGTCGAAATCGCCTGCTGCGATGGTGATGTTGCCGCTGTCAGGATCGAATCGGTACAGCGCCGGCAATTGCTCGGATTCTTGAATGCCTCCCTCGTAATCGCGATTGATACCGTATAGGGGATCGGTGAACCAGATGGTTCCGTCGGACTTTACGGCGACGTCGTTGGGCGCGTTGAGGCGTTTCCCCGCGTGGCGGTCGACCAGCTTGGTGACCTTGCCATCCAGCTCGGTGCGGTAGAGACAACGGTCGTGGTGCGAGCACTGAATCAATCTGCCCTGGCGATCACGGCACTGACCATTGGCGTACTGCGACGGCTCTCGATACACGGAGACGCCAACGTCCTCGATGTAGCGCATGGTGCGATTGCGCGGCAAATCCTCGAACAACAGGCAGTTGGCATCGCCCATCCAGACCAGTCCTTCGAGCCAGCGGAAGCCTCCGGCCAGTTCCTCCAGCGGAGCGTTGGACATCACATAGTCGCGGAACTTGGGATCCAGCGTAACAAACCCATCGGTATCGCTCATGGCTGCGGCTTCACCTGAAGATGCACGGGGATTCGGGCGCAGGCATGTCTTCGAACTGCACCAGCATCAGCACAGCCGGCGCATCGCCTACCGTGGCCGAACGGTGCCCTTTATGACCACCGACCTTCTTGCAGTTTTGATCTCCGCCGAAAGAAATGTCGCCCGGACCGAACTCCGCTCTGGTGCCGTCCATGGCCTCGACGGACCAGCGTCCTGCAAGTGGGATGATCCATTGTGGTTTGGGATTTTCGTGCCACTCGCCGACCCAGCCGACCGGCAACACCGTCACCATCGTGGTCATCTTTCCAGTCATCTTGTGACCTTTCCACTGCGCATCGGCCTCGCCCATCGAGGCCATCTCGAACTCAGTCATGCGGCAACTTTTTTGATGGCTCACTCCATCCGCGTCGGCCCACAGGTGCCAGTAGGTCACGGTCGGTTTGGCTTGGTCAGTCATGGTGGCTCTCCTTGTGACGAATTCATCGAAACGGGCGCCAGCTCCTGAACTTGCGTTGCATAGGGGTGAGAGGACGAAAGTGGATTCTCGATCAGATGTTTCACGCCGATAGCGGTGCCGCCAGTCGCCAGAATCAAGAAGCCACCGGCGACGGCAAAATTCTTGAGGAAGTCCCAAAACACATCACGTGCCTTGCTCACACCCTTCAGGCGGAAATCGGGCGACTTCCAGAATTGCTTCCATAACAGCGCCGTCACCATGCAGTAGCCAGCTAGGATCACAGCAGCGAGTCGATCAAGGACGCCGCTGATCACCGCCAGCGACATCAACACTTCGACGATCAATCCCAGGCTGATCAAGGTCCATGCCAGCGCGCGCGAGTGGACAGTGCTTTGCGCCTGATCCGCCGCTGCACCGGGATTGAGCATCTTGTCCAGTGCACTGAACGGCAGAAACAGCGCAACCAGCGAACACCGGATCAGGAAGCTGGCGACAATCTCGATCACGACAGCTCTCCGCGCAAAGCCAGTCCAACGATCTGGTCAGCCACACGCAGCGCATTGGCGATAATCGTCAGCGTGGGATTGACCGCGCCGATTGACGGAAAGAAACTGGCGTCGACTATGTACAGGTTGTCGACCTCGTGGGCTTTACAGTTGAGGTCAAGCACAGAGGTTGTCGGGTCGGTGCCGAAGCGGGCGGTACCAGCCTGGTGCGCGGTTCCACCGATCGGAATTTGCTTTCCGAAGTACAACTTGCGCTCCAGAAGGCGAGGGTGCTGCAACGTGTCGCCGAGCAGTTGCTCCAGCTTGGCGCGCAGTCGCCGGTGTGCCTCCATGTTGTTTTCAGTCAGCTCCAGCACGACACGGCCTTCGCCATCGATACGCACGCGATTCTCTGCCCGCGGCAGGTCTTCGCTGGATAGCCAGAAATCCATCGAATGCCGCGCCATCATTTCAAACGGCATCTCCGGCAGCCACTCCAGCCATGAGGGCAACGCCTCGGCGCGGATCTGGTCGGGATGTGATTTGGCCATCATCTGGATCAAGCCCAGGGGGAACTCCCAATCGTCTGCACCAAAGTAAAAATCACTGAGGGCAAGCGTTTTTTGGAACACTGTGTCGTTGGTCTCACGTGACAGCGCCATCAGCACCGACTGGTTGTGGCGCATGTAGTTTCGGCCGAGCTGCCCGGAGCCGTTTGCAAGCCCATCTGGGTGCTTGTCATTGGCCGAGCGCAACAGCAGCAATGCGCTGCTGAGCGCACCACAGGCGACCACTATGATGTCTGCAGAGTAGCTTTCCTGGCGGCCACCGCGCGTTACTTGCACCGCCGACACGCGGCGACCGCTGTCATCGGTATCCAGTCGCGTCGCCAACGCACCGGTCATCAAGGTTACGTTGTCGTGCGTGGCAAGCATGGGGTCGATGCATATAACCTGCGCATCCGCTTTGCCGTTTATAGGGCTTGGGAAACCATCGAAGTAGGGGTTGCGAAAGCAGACGCTGTCAGGTGTCGTCTTGCCATCTCTTTCATCAAGCAGGATGCCGAGTGGCAGATGAAAAGGGTGTAGACCATTCGCCGCAAAACTATCGCTGAGAGCCTGGATGCGCGATTCGTGCACTACGGCCGGAAATGGGTAGGGCGCGCTTGTGTGTGGTTCGTTGGGATCCTCACCCCGTTCGCCATGCACATGGAATAAGCGCTCGGCTTGCGTGTAATACGGCTCGAACACGTCGTACTTCAGTGGCCACGCGGGAGAAATGCCATCGACATGCTGGATTTCATCGAAATCGCGCTCGCGCAGGCGGAATAGCGCGGCACCGTACACTTTCGAATTGCCTCCGACGTAGTAGTGAAGGCCCGGATGGAAGCTCTCACCCTCTTTCCCGTACCAGGTTTCCGTTGCCTGATAGATGCCTTCTACGAAAACCTTGTACGGATTCCAGTTGTCCATGGATCGTGGCAGATAATCGCCGCGCTCGAGAATCAGGATGCGCTTGCCGCTCGGCGCGAGCCGCTGGGCCAGTGCCGCACCGCCCGGTCCCGAGCCGATCACAATCAGGTCGTAGTGGGTCTCGTTCATATGCATGCACCTCGACCACGTATTCTCAGCCCTTGTTCTGGAATCCTGGATAAAGGCTCATGCCGCCGTCCACGAATAGCGTGGTGCCGGTGACGTAGTCGGAGGCATCCGAAGCGAGCCAGACGGCGGCCTGAGCAATGTCGCTCGGCTGGCCGATTCGCGCGTAAGGCACCAGGGTCATCAGCTGTGAGTAGGCTTCGTCAGACTTCCACGCGGCGGTGTTGATCGGTGTCTGGATCGCACCCGGCGCGATGCTGTTGACCCGGATCCGCTGTGGTGCGAGCTCTTGCGCCATCGTCTGCATCAACATGTCGATGCCGCCTTTGGATGTGGCGTAGTTGGCGTGCCCCGCCCACGCGATGCGCTGGTGCACCGAACTCATGCAGATGATCTTTCCGGCCGCAGCTGACACCTCAGGCTTCACGCCACGCCGCAGAAACTCGCGCACAGCCGCACGTGCGCACAGGAACTGACCGGTCAGATTGACGCCGATCACCGTGTTCCATTGTTCAATCGTCATGTCCTGAAACGCCGCATCACGCTGCAACCCGGCGTTGCAGACGACGATGTGCAAGCTGCCAAATCTCTCTATGGCGCGGGCGAACATCGCCTCGACGTCGTCTTCCTGACTGACATCGGCGTGGATCGCCAGCGCGCGACGGCCGAGACCCTCAATCTCCTTTACGACCGCATCGGCCGAATCCGGATCAGTCACATAATTGACAACGACATCGGCACCCGCCTTGGCCAAGCCCACGGCCACGCCGTGGCCGATGCCGGAGTTGGCACCGGTCACCAGCGCCGACTGGCCGATCAGGCTTTGTGGCATCGACGGGTCAGGAGACGGGCGCCGTTCGACGGCTTTGACGGATTTATCGGAATGGATTTCGTTCATCTCGTTGTCCTCAACTCGGCGCTTTCGCAGTTCGGGAACGGAAGAGCGCTTCTCGGGTCACAAGCGTGTTCCACCCACAATTCCGCCTTAGCGCCACCCGGAGTCTTGTCGCCATGACTGAGCCCACCATCTTCACTGCCGACCTCTCGTCCAAAGGATTTCCGCTGCGTCAGCCGTGGCAATGGTGCGTGGGAAGCGGGCACGCCACGCTCGCATTGCGCGCCGACTGGCAAGCGCAGTTGCTGCGCGCGAAACGCGATCTCGGTTTCCGCCATGTTCGTTTTCACGGCATCCTCGATGACGATATGGGTAGCTTGATCTGCCAGAACGACAAGCTGCTGTATTCGTTCCTCAACATCGACCGAATCTTCGACTTCCTGCTCTCGATCGGCATGAAGCCGGTGGTCGAGCTTTCCTTTATGCCGCTGACGCTGTCGTCGGGCGCTGATCTGGTGTTTCACTACCGCGGTAACATTACGCCACCGCGGAGCTACGCGAAGTGGGGCGAACTCGTACGACGCCTCGCGCAACATTTGATTGACCGCTATGGAGTCGAGGAAGTTTCGCAATGGCCATTCGAGTGCTGGAATGAACCGAATCTAAAGGCGTTTTGGACCGGTACTCGCGCCGAGTATTTCAAGCTGTTCAAGACGGCTCACGACGCCCTCAAGTCGGTCAATCCGGCGCTTCGCATTGGCGGCCCAGTCAGTGCCGACAATGAATGGCTGACGGAATTCTATGCGTTTTGTGCGAAGGCGAAACTCAAGCCGGATTTCATCAGCACGCATCTCTATCCTACCGATGCGTTCGGTAAAATCGACACCGACACCCGCAGCCAGTTGCGCGACTCGCCGCCTGGTTACATGCGCAAGCGAGCAAAGGAGGCGCGCAAGGTCGCCGGCAAGAAGCCGCTTTACTACACCGAGTGGAGCGTCAGCTCCAATCCGCGCGACCCGTTCCATGACAGCTCCTTCGCTGCAGCCTTCGCGGCGCGCATCGTGATGAGTGTCGACGATGTCGTCGATGGCTATAGCTACTGGACGTTCAGCGACATTTTCGAGGAG
>JBDTCQ010000076.1:0-6825 GCA_039923515.1 Dokdonella sp. | reverse complement strand
GGTCGCTGCTGCAAGTCCTGGCGCCACAGCGCCAGACGTGTCGGTGCGTCGCGAGCCACCTCCGCCAGAACTACCAAGGAAGATCTGACTGAGGTAATCAGCAAGATCGACCGACTTGATGTTCTTGACGTCGTATACAAACAACTGTGTGGCGCTCTCGTCACCGGCACGGTCAAGCCTGTGCAGCCATTCTTCCGCCTGACGCAGGTATTCCGGCTGCGCCGTGATCGCGATGATCGCATTGGAGCGCTCGATCGGAATGAAACGGAACATGCCCGCCAACGGCGACTCGCCGGTCGCCCCGAATACCTTTTCAAGTTCCGGCAGCAAGGTGCCGACCTCGACCCGTTGCAAGGTGAACACGCCAACCGACATGCCCTTGAGCCAATCAACATCGAATATGTCGATGGTCTGGGCGTAGTTGCTCAGCTCCGACGCGGTACCGGCGAGCACGAGCATGCTGCGCGAGGTATCGATGTTGATGAAGGCGTCGGCCTTGGCATAGGGCTTGAGCAGCTTGGCCATTTCGCTGGGCGAGATGAAGCGCAGCGGAAAGACCCGCACTTCGTAGCCGTTAGCCAGGTTCGGCGCACCGATCTTCGGTGTCAGATTACCGGGCAAGGCATCCTTGATCTGCAGAACCGTGTAGCGACCATCCTTGTAGACCAGCGTATTGCCGGTCCACGAGAGCAGCATTTCAAGCACCGACATGGCCTGATCCGCCCGGATCGGTTTGGAGGTCGAAAAAGAGACGTTGCCGCCCACATTGGGCGCAATCGTATAATTTTCCTGAAGCAGATCGCCCAGGATGGCCTTAACCACCGACTGGATCGGGTTGTTCTCGAAGTTGAAATCGACCTGCCCTTCACCCTTGCTCACGGGCGCGGTACGGCGCGCCGCTGCCTCGTCGATGAATTTTCCGCTTCCGAGCTGGATTTCGGGCTTGGGCGGCTCAAAGCTCTTCTCCTCTTTGGTGCTGACATCAATGCCTGAGGATTTGGATGCCTTGTCGGCTACGGGTTTCTCGGTAACAGCCAGACTCTCTGCCGTCAGCGGCGCGGCATCACCCACCGGCATCACTTGGGCGTTTCTTGTCGGCGCGGCCGTACAGCCTGCCAGCAGGGTCAAGGCCAGAGCGACCGAGATATTCATGATTCTTGAAGGCACTTCGATCACTCCGTCAATTCTTTTGCCCAGTGGGCGAGTTGCCTCGCTGCGAACGCAGACGCTCGGCTTCTTCACGCATTTGTCGACGTCGTTCCTCGATTCGCTTGGCCAGATCCGATTCGGCTTCGTTGGCCTGTTTCTGCGGCACCGGAACTGCGGGTCTGGCATTGGGGGGTTGGGGGGGCGGCGGCGCACGCGCCGGTGTTGCCGCGGTGGTCAGTTCGATTTCCGCCTTTTCATCATTGGCACTCCTGAACGTTGCCAGACGAGCCTCGACCGATTCGAGGGTCCAGCCTGCCTGATCACCACTCAGGGGCATTCCGACCTTCAATGCCAGCGATTCGTTCCGCATGTTGTCGCGCACCATCGCGATACGCAACTCGGGACGCGTATCGCTCTTGCGCACGATGATCACGCCGGTAAGCGTGACGTTCAAAGGTACCGGCGGTGGCCCCTCGGCTTGAGGCGCATCGTCGCCGAGCGGGGTTGGCTTGCGATCCTCGTTGAACAACGGACGACTCTCGACCTCCGCAAAGCTCGACATCGGCGGGATCTTGAGAGGCGTTTGATCGACCTCGGCATTCAGCGACTGATCAGTGGAAGGATCCGCAGGCAACCAGCCATAACCCCGACCATAGCCGGCAAGCTGGACCATCGCGACCAACACCAGCAGGCCACAGATGGCGGCCAGCACCAAGGTCAGCATGCGCGCGGTTCTGATATCCATGATCAGTGCGCCTCTGCCGGCTTGCCTGGCTGACGCAGATAGCCCGACAGGTTGAAACGCACATCCAGCGGACTGGCCACGCGCTTGGCGCCCGGCGGCACATAGGTCTGTTGCTTGTAGATCATCATCTGATCGACGAAAAGATACGGCTTCCCGTTCTCGAGGTCATACAGGATGCCAGCCAGCGATTCGAGATCGCAACGGAGGCGCGCCTGCACGATGACCTTCATGTAAAGCTCGTCCTGGCCACCGGTAAACGGCGAGGTATTGACCACCGAGCAACGAGCGGGGTCGGATTGATCAGTCTGCGACTGGCGCAGGCGTGTGATCAAGCCGGCCGATGCCGCGTTTGCGTCCGCTTCGGCCAGAAAGGCCTGATTGCCCTGCTCGTAAGCACGCACTTCGGCCAGTTTCCTCTCGATCGCAGGGCGTTCGCTGATGACTCTCGCATAACGCTGCTGTTGCTCGCGCAGATCACTCATCTGAGAGTAGAAATCCAGATGCGGCGAAACAAACCACCAATGCACACCGAACAGATAAATCGAAAGGACGGCGATAAGCAACAGGATCATTGCCAGCGGCCGGCCATCCTTCGGGCGCAATTCAAGGCGTGCCATCGGCGGCCTCCTTGTCGTTACCCTTGGTTTTCTGTGCTTCCTTTACATCGGAACCCTTTGCGTCTTCTTCGGCTGGGACGGGTCGCGTTGCGTGCGCGACGATCTGGTCAACCGGCACATCTTTCGGTTCGGCAACGATGGTGAAGCGATCCTTGCCGGTCCGCGGATCGGGCTGGATCTGTCCCTCGAGTTTCGGATTGGCCAGAAAGGGCGAGGCGGTCAGCACGCTGATCAGGCCAGCCGCATTCTTCGCTTGTCCCTGCAACTGGACTTGATTGTTCTCGATGCTGAGACGCTCCAGATACGTATCGTCATCGAGCCGATAGGCCAAATCATCGAGCAGGGCAATCAGCAGCGGCCCATTGCGCTTCTTTTCGGCAAGGAAATTGGCCCCGCTGATCGAATCCTGCAAGGTCTTCTTGAGCTCCAGCACCTCGCGCGCCGCCGCCGCCGCCTTGTCCACCTCAGCCTGCATGGTTTCGACAGCGACCGCCCGATTGTGCAGTGATTCGGACATATTGAACACGAGCAGGATCAAAATGAGCACGGCCAGCCCGAGATTGAGCGGCAAGCGCAAGTCGCGGCGAAGCGCACGCCGATCGAGCGGAAGCAAATTGACGCCTCGACGCGCGCCACCATCCCCTCCACTGCGCACGTCGACGCCATCGAACTCGACCGCACCGCCGGCGACAGAAGCGAGCTGCGGATCGAGCACGCTACGCGGCATTACTGTCAGTTCGACGCGCAGGCTTCGGGTTACCGGATCACGCGCGACAATACGGCTGTCGAAATAAACCTGGTCGGCCTTGAACGGGGTCTGTCGGTCCATCTCGAAAGTAAGCACCTGACGCAAGTTGTCCTCGGCTGCGGCAGGTAGCGTCAACGAGCGCGTCAGGGCGCGGGATTCTGGGACGCAGAGAATGGTGCGCAGCCCGGGGTTCTCGATGCGTGCGCGGATCGCCCTGAATTCGGCAGCCTGCTCCTCGGCGGTTGCGCTTGCAGAAATGCGGCCAAACTCGGAAACCGTCCTTTCGCGCTCGCGCAAGACAAGGATCGTGTCGCCAGTCGGCTCCAGCACCAAAGCTTCGCTGTTGCCGCTGAAGAACCGCCGCCAGCGCAGCGGCAGGCAGGCAAGCAGCTCCGCTCCCCACCACGAGAAAAATCGTGGCAGCGGTGTCTTGGCAAGGCGCGTCCGCAGACGCGCCAATTGTCTGTCCAGGGCTTCTTTCACGATGCTTTACGCGTTCTCACCATCACGCCAGCGGAGCACCACGAAGGGCCGCCCCGCCGAGTTCATCCCGCCCATGCGGATGGTCGCATCGAGCACGGTACCGGCCCCATTCGGAAGCTTGGCACGGGATTTGACACTATACGTCAGGCCTCCACCGTCCGCCATGAGCGGCGAGCCATCCGGCAGCAGCAGGCCCGATCCAGCCTGATTCAGCATTCCCGGCGCCAGTTGCTGGCGCTCCTGGATCAGTTGCCGGGCCAGATCCGCCGTCATCCCCGGGATCGCCATCATCGCCTCCATCGGCGCATAGGCCGCGCTCGGCGTACTGCGGCCAGAGAACATCGTGATCGCAGGTTCTATCTTCGAATAGGTCGCATAGTCCATGCCATAAACCTGCTGGATCTCCGACAGCGTCTCGAACGGCGCATTGCGCGGCCCATAGGGCAGCCCGGCTGCACGATAGTCGCCACGCTCGGCGCCATGCAGGGACGTGAGGTCATCCGGGTCGCGCCAATCCTGGATTGCATCGGCGAGTTCCTCGGCTTTTGCTTCCTCGACGCCGGCACCGACAAACAGATTCTTGAGGGAAACCGGATCCGCGGCGTTGATGTCGATCTTGCCGGAGTCATCCGTCAACGAAACCTCGACCTCGACGTCATCGAAGACAAAGGAATAAGGACGACCATCGGCTACCCATTTCTGGTTCGGATCCGATTTGCTCAGGCCGTATACGGCAAGGTTGATGCCGGCCTCGGCCGCATAGCGCGCCGTCGTCGTATCAAACAGATGGCGAGACTGCATGCTCTCAGTGCGCGCGACCAAGGCGAAGCTGCCGAGCAGCACGGACAGCATTGCGATCACCCACATGACGAGCACGAAGGCCACGCCGCGTGCGCTTCGTCTGAGACCATGAGGCGCTTGTGATCTTGGCATGAGCGGTGTCATTGGGCGGGCTTGACCCCTTCACTGCCAGGATTTGGTGCTGACCGCTGGCGTTCGATGTCATCAAAGCTGATCCCCTGTGATTGGCGCGCAGCGCCAACATCGAGCATCAGCGGAATCTCCATATCCGGCCAGCCGACCAAGGCTTCCTTGCGCATCTTCAACGTGATGCGGATCATCACCGGGGTGATGCTCGGTTTATCCCAATCGTCCGACCAATCCTCAAGCTTGCCCTGGTCGTCGAGTTTCCGGTATTCGAATTTGCCGCTCTCGACCTGATCCATCAGTACCACCGGTTCGCTGTCGCCCTTGTTGAGTTTGTCCTTGTCAAACCCGTTCAACATCCAGTGATTGAACAACAATTGCTTGCCATTGCGCGTATTGGTCAACTCAAGCGTCTGCACGTAGGCGCCGCCGTTCGACAGATAGCCTGGCATAGGCGCGACGAAGCGCATCAGATCGCGCTTGCCCTCGAACATCAGGTTTTCACCGGTACCTCGCTCCTGCCCAAAAGGCAGCGGCAGGGTGCGGCTGAGTTGATGACGGATGAACTCCTGGGCGACGCGCAGGCGATTGGTCCGATCCATCAGGTCTTCTCCGATGTGCATGCCCTTGACCGCCGAGCGGATACCGCCAAATGCGGCCGCCAGCAAGACAGCCAGCAACAGGATGGCCAGCATCACTTCGATCAGGGTGAAGCCACGCGTGATCGGGAATCTGGAACTCCTCATCAACGCCCCTTGCCGGCCGGAGTGGCAGAACGGCCCCGCATGCCATCCGGGGCTGGCCGGCCTTGCTGGACACGCTGCATGTCAGCAGCCGGAAATCCCTGCAAATTTGCTGAATCGGTATTTGCCGTGCGCAGGGTGGAGAACTTTGCGGTGCGCTCACGCGCGTTGTCGCCCCAGACCACGGTCAGCACAACATGGAAAAGATCAATCTGTGGCATGCCGAATACAGGTACTGCCGATTGTGCGAATGCAGGCTGTGCTGCACCGGCATTCGCACTTTTCTGCGAAACCTCGGCGGCCATCAGCTCCGGATCAATCGTGTCAATCTGCAATTCCCAGCGATACTTGCGATCGAACTCGCCGTGAGTGCTGCCCGCCTCGACGCGCTCACCAATACCGACGTTGTCGAGAAGCGATTGCGCCCACAGGGCGGCGCGCGTCTCGTCAGCCGAACGCCTCGCATTGTTCATCGACATGGTCAGGATCTGCATCAGCGCACCGACCGCGATCGCGAAAATCACGAACGCCGCGATCATCTCGATGAGGGTGAATCCACGGCTGTACTGGGATGGGAAACTTCGCATACCTCGAACAGACCGCGGATACGTGCGGGAGTTCTTCACTTTTCGTTATCCGGTTTGTCGAGTGTGATCTCGCCGGTCAGCCAGCCGACATTGATCTTCCACTCACGCTCGCCGAGAACGATGGCGATATTGCCGCCGGTGGAACTCCCGTCTGGAAAGAACCGGATACCGCCCGCCTTGTCGCTGGTCAGCTCCTGCTGCGCCGTGGTCAGCCGCAAAACCATGTCCTTGGGCAGCGCGCGCTCGGTCTTTCCGGGCGCCAGCCAGGTATTTTTTTCCAGATCAATCAACAGGACCTTCTGCTCGCCCTTGACGATCGCCTGACCGCGCGTGTAGCGCAAGCCGGCAACCAGATCATTGCTGGCCGCCTGAATCCGCGCACCGGCCAGGCTGCGCGTGAAGGCAAACGTCACCACGCTGGCAACGATGCCGATCAGGACAATCACCACGATCATCTCGATCAGGGTGAAGCCTTTGGATCGGCCAGCGGTTAGCGGGGAGCGGTTAGCGGGGAAAAGCGGGCGGGCCGAACGTGCGCACTCTCGCGAGAAACTCGTGCTGTTTCCGCTAACCGCTGTCCGCTCACTGCTCACGGTGATCCAACTATTCCCAACTCCCAAAATCCTTGTCGGTGCTGTCACCACCTGGCTTGCCGTCCTTGCCGAGGAAGATGATGTCGAAGTCGCGGCCGGCATCACCGGGCTTTTTGTAGACGAACGGATGACCGAACGGATCCTTGAGATCGGTGTCCTTCGCATAGGGACCCAGGCCCTCGCGCTTGGTCAGATCCTCAAGTGAATTCGGATAAGAGCCAACGGCCATCTGG
>JBDTCQ010000075.1:0-4003 GCA_039923515.1 Dokdonella sp. | reverse complement strand
CCGCGCGGATCGACGCCGGGTCGCACTGGTGATGATCGAGTGAACGCGAAAGGCAGAGAAAACTCGCTGCGCTGAAACGCGAAACAAAGCGCTCGCCATGTGCAGCCAGCCAGCCCAGCACGCCACTGGAGGGATCCGACTCGCCGAAGCGGCACTCCAGCTCGGTCGGCGTGCGATAACCCAGTATCGCCAGTTGGCGCGCCCGGGCCAGCGCACTGCGCCGATCCTGTGGCGTGCGCGCCGACTCGACGCCGGCCCGTTGCAGGGTGCGCAGGGCCAGACCCCAGGGGCTCGCCCGGTGTGCAGCACCAATCACGACGAGGCGCGCCAGGCGACTGCCGAGCAGGCTGGCCAGATGCTGGGCGACGCAACCGCCATAGGAGGAGCCGATGACCGCCTCGATCTGGGCCAGACCGAGGTGGTTGAGCAAGAGCAGGATTGCATGGGCCTGATCGAGGCTGTCGACCGGTACGAATTCCTCGTCTTGACGCGGGCCGCTCGACGCATCCGAACCACCGATCCAGTCAATCGAGATCAGGCGGCTGTGGCGCGGCTCAAGTACGCGGTCGGGGCCACACTGCGCTGGCCACCACGCGGTCAGATCACGACCCGCCGAAATGCCGCCGAGCACGATGACCACCGGTGCGTTCTGCGGACCCCAGGATTGCCAGGCCAGTGCGCCGTTGTCCAGCTTCAGGCCACAGGCCAGACTGAATCCACGCAGCGGCAATATTCCGCGCTGGGGAGAAGGACAAGCGTCCTTGCAAAGCTGCTCACTGATCTGTATTGCTGCCATGACGCCCTCTGCCGTTGTGTACAGGGAGCGGCAACGCTCCGCAGGGCGGAACGCAGCTCATCTCCCGGGATTATTCCCGCTGGAGTTGGCACCGTCAGCGTGCGCTGTGGTTGCCTCGGCATCTAAGGGCCAGTCCCTCCGCCGATCTCGATGAACGACGCAGACTTTACACACACGAATGATGGACGTCAAGACGGATAGACGTCTATTTGAAGATCGTCAGTCAATGACAATGAGGGAGTGCAATGGGGCTGGGCGTTGCCAGCGCGAACGACCGCCAAGCGCGGCAATCTCGAGGATCAGCGCGGACCCGGCGATTTCAGCACCCGCTTGTTCGACCAATGCTGCGGCAGCAACCAGGGTGCCGCCGGTAGCAAGCACGTCATCGACGAGCAGGACACGCTGGCCCGGAGCAAATGCGTCGACATGCATTTCCAGGCGGTCGCTGCCATATTCGAACGAGTAATCGATACCGATTGTTTGCGCAGGCAACTTGCCGGGCTTGCGCACGAGCACAAACCCGCAGCCGAGCGCGAGCGCCGCAGCGGCCCCAAAGATGAATCCGCGCGCCTCGATGCCACAAATGCAGGAAATGCCCTGATCACGGAACGGCATTACCAACGGCTCGATCGATTCGGCGAATGCGGGGCCATCGCCGAGCAGAGGGCTCAGATCCTTGAAGTCGATGCCGGGCGTTGGGAAATCAGGCACATCACGAATCCACTGCGCGAGATTCATCCGATCTCCCTGTGCGAGCCGAGTCAAACGAAGACCGTGCTCAGGTAGCTGGCGCCCCGTCAGGCAGATCAAAAAAGCGGCCATCGGCAGGATCCACGTCGGCGCGGAGCGCTTGATCGATCTCCTCGACAACCGGCCTCGCCCGCTCGATATCGATGTTGGCGACCATGACGCTGACCAGGCCACTGACCGGCAATTCGCCGGCCGCCCCGGTCAGATACGCGCCATTGACGAAGGCCATGACGCCGATGCTTTCGAGCGCAACCTTGACCAGATTGGCGTCGATAATGGAGGCGGCGCGATAGACAATTTGCATGGCAACCGACTCGTGTGCGGAAAACCCATGGTACCCGCGAACGTGCGGACTTCCTGACCAAACTTCAAACAATTGTGCGCAAGGACTTGAATTCCCTGCTGGAAGTCGCGGTATGATCGAGCAACTTCGGTTCGCAGGGGCGGCGAAACGGGAGCAATCAGGGGAAACCCGCAGTCAGGGAGATCTGCGCATGGCGCCAAGGGAAACGCCACCTGGACGATCCGAAGGGCTCTCGATTTGAATGACCAAGGCTTGATGGGTGACGCATTTGCCGAACACATCCGCGAATGCGTGCTTGAGTTGCTGATCTCGCGCGGCCCCGGCCGCACCATTTGCGTCAGCGAGGCCGCACAGACTCTGGCAATCCGCAGCGGCTATCACTGGCACGACCTGATGCGCCCGGTTCGCGTCATTTCCTCGCAAATGGCCGAGTCCGGCATGATCGAGGCGCTCCAGCAGGAAGAGATCGTCGACATCCGTGTTGCCCGTGGCCCCGTCCGTCTCCGCCTGCGTGCCCTGCCCGGCCAGCGCAGCGCTCAGGTGGGTTGAGCGCCGGGATTCGAGATTCGGGAATCGGGATTCGCAAAGGCGATGTGCTGGGTCGTGCGTTGACTGCAACTCCCCGCTTGATTGGCCACAAGCCACAAATCCCGGCACTTGCGTTTTCCTAATCCCGATTCCCGAATCCCTAATCCCTAATCCCCGCTCTCAGCAGTTAAACTTGCCGATTGTCCAATCACCGCCACGCGCGGCTCCATCGGCATGACTGAAGCGACCACTCCGACCAATTTCATCCGCCAGATCGTCATCGCCGACCAGGCCAGCGGTAAGCATGCCGGCAAGGTGCATACGCGCTTTCCGCCCGAACCGAACGGCTACCTCCATCTCGGTCATGCCAAAAGCATTTGCCTGAATTTCGGCATCGCGCGCGACTTCGCCGGCACCTGCAACCTGCGCTTTGACGACACCAATCCGGCCCGCGAGGACATCGAGTTTGTCGAGGCGATCCGCGACGATGTGCGCTGGCTGGGTTTCCAGTGGGCTGAGCAACGCCATGCCTCGGACTATTTCGAGGTGTTCTATCGCTGTGCGCTGAAGATGATTGAGGACGGCAAGGCCTTCGTCTGCGACCTCAATGCCGATGAAGTCCGCGCGCAGCGCGGCACCCTGACCGAACCTGGCCAGAACTCGCCGTTCCGCGAGCGCGGCGTTGCCGAGAATCTCGATCTGTTCCAGCGCATGCGCGCTGGCGAGTTTGCGGACGGCACACGCACGCTGCGGGCGAAGATCGACATGGCCTCGGGCAACATCAACCTGCGCGACCCGGCCATCTACCGCATCCGCAAGACGAGCCACCAGAACACCGGTGATGCCTGGCCGATCTATCCGATGTATGACTACGCGCACGGCTTGTCCGATGCGATTGAAGGCATCACCCACTCGCTGTGCACGCTGGAATTCGAGGATCACCGCCCGCTCTACGACTGGTACCTCGACCAGATCGAACTACTGGACAATCCGCAACTCGCCGAATCACTTGTGGCCGCCGGATTCAGCTACGAGCCTGGCCGACCACGCCAGATCGAGTTTGCGCGCGGCAATCTCGACTACACGGTGATGAGCAAGCGCAAGCTCATGGCCCTGGTCCAGGATGGCCTGGTCGATGGCTGGGACGATCCGCGCATGCCAACTCTGACCGGCACGCGCCGGCGTGGTTTCCCGGCCGCCGCCATCCGCATGTTCTGGGAGCGCTCCGGTATCAGCAAGCAGAACTCGGTGATCGAGTACGGCGTGCTTGAAGGCTGCGTGCGCGAGGTGCTCGATGGCACGGCGCCGCGACGCATGGGTGTGATCAATCCGCTCAAGCTGCTCTTGACCAATCTGGCCGGTGACCACCGCGAAACCCTGGATTTCCCGAACCATCCGAAGAACGAGGAATTCGGCCGGCGCAGCGTGCAGTTCTCGCCTGAACTGTGGATTGAACGCGACGATTTTCTCGAAGAACCGATCAAGGGTTTCCATCGCCTGATGCCGGGCACCGAAGTACGCCTGCGTGGTGCCGGCATCATTCGCTGCGATGAGGTGATCAAGAACGCTGACGGCGAAGTGATCGAACTGCGCTGCTCGCTCGATGCCGACACGCGTCCCGGCTG
>JBDTCQ010000074.1:0-3501 GCA_039923515.1 Dokdonella sp. | reverse complement strand
GGTGACACCATAGCCGGCATTGTTGATCAGCATGTCGATCGGGATACGCCACTCTTCGAGCTGTGCGACCAGATGTCGCGGTGCTTCCTGAACAGCCAGATCGCAGGCAATCACCTCGACCTTGATTGTATGCGTCGCCATGAGTTCACTGGCCAGACTCTGCAAGCGATCAAGGCGGCGTGCGGTCAGCACCAGATCCACCTTGCGGCTGGCAAGCTCGCGCGCGAACGCGGCCCCAATTCCGGCCGATGCGCCTGTAATGAGGGCGTAGCCTCTCCTTTCGTTCATGTCTTGGAGCCTGCTGAGTGGTATCGACTAGGTTAGCTTGATGTGAGCCGTTAGCGGTTAGCGGGGGAGAGCAGTTTTCGTTGCTTTCACTGGAAAGTCGTTGACCTTGCAAATACTGACCCTTTGCTTTTCCCGCTTACCGCTCGCCGCCCCCGTGTTTGCCGCAATCGGCAGGCGCGGCTATGCTTCGCGGCCTTTGATCACCTCGACTCATGACATGCGCCGCAAATTGGTAGCCGGAAACTGGAAGATGCATGGCTCGCGGGGCACTTCGGCGGACCTCGTGGCCAGCCTTGCTGCGGCGTTGCCGTCGGCCGCGGATGTCGCAGTCATACCGCCGTATCCGTACCTGGCCGAGCTGATTGCGGCCACTGCTCGTTCCGGACTGGCGTTTGGCGCTCAGGATCTCAGCGAGCATGCGTCGCCGGGCGCCTATACCGGCGAAGTCGCCGGGGCGATGCTCAAGGAGATCGGTTGCCGCTATGTGCTGGTCGGTCATTCCGAGCGACGCCAATACCACGCTGAATCCAATGAGCTGGTCGCGCGCAAGTTCGTTGCGGCGCAAGCGGCAGGCCTGCTGCCGATTCTCTGCGTCGGTGAGTTGCTCGAACATCGCGAAGCCGGTGAGACCGCGGCCATTGTCGGCGCACAGCTCGATGCGGTGCTTGAACTCGCCGGGATCGCCGCATTCGACCAGGCTGTAGTGGCCTACGAGCCAGTCTGGGCCATTGGTACCGGCAAAACCGCAACTCCCGACCAGGCGCAGCAAGTCCATGCATTCATGCGTGACAAATTCCTGAAGCAGGATGCTAGAATAGCCAGCTCGCTGTGCCTCCTGTACGGAGGAAGCGTAAAGGCCGCCAATGCTGCCGAATTGTTTGCCCAGTCCGATATCGATGGTGGACTGATTGGCGGCGCTTCGTTGGTGGCGGCCGATTTTCTTGCGATATGCCATGCGGCTGCGGCTGCGGCAAACCAGGGTTCCTGATCCAAATGTTCACGATTATTGCCCAAGTTTTCTATGTGCTGATTGCCGTTGCGATGATCGCGCTGATTCTGATGCAGCGTGGTGCCGGTGCCGATGCAGGCTCGGGTTTCGGTGGTGGCGCTTCCTCGACTGTCTTTGGTGCGCGTGGCTCGGCAAATTTCCTGTCGCGCAGCACGGCGGTCCTCGCTGGTTTGTTCTTCCTGCTCAGCCTCGGCATGGGTATGTATCACAATCGTCCAGTTGCCGTTGGCAACACCACGGACGATCTTGGCGTGATGGCGGGTGTAGCGCCGAAGGAGACTCCGGCACCGGTCAACGGTGATGTGCCGGCGGCGGCTCCGACTGCCCCGGTATCGACGGATGTTCCAGCGCCAGTGCCTGCACCTGCTCCAGACAAGCCGGCTTCCGAGCCAGCCAAGTCTGACGCGGGCCAGCCGGATAAAGCGAGGAAGGACGGAGTTTGATGGCGTTGCCCAGGTGGCGGAATTGGTAGACGCACTACCTTGAGGTGGTAGCGGCGAAAGCTGTGGGGGTTCGAGTCCCCCCTTGGGCACCAACATCACATATAACCGTCGTTGCCGCACACTGTGGCAACCGCTGATGCGTCAGATGGCGCGGAGGTGCATGTGCTAGTCGAGTATTTTCCGGTCCTGCTGTTCCTGATAGTGGTCACCGGCATCGGAATCGTGTTGCTGGTCCTGGGCAACCTGTTCGGTCCGAAAAAGATCACCGCGGAGAAATTGGCTCCGTACGAATGCGGCTTTGAGGCGTTCGAGGACTCGCGCACGAAATTCGATGTGCGCTACTACCTGATCGCGATCCTGTTCATCATCTTCGATCTCGAAATCGCCTTCGTGATTCCGTGGGCCGTCGTGTTCGACAAGCTTGGCGCGTTCGGTCTTGCCGAAATGGGCATGTTCGTCGGCCTGCTCGTGCTCGGCTTCGTCTATGTCTGGAAGAAGGGAGCCCTCGAATGGGAATGAGCGATTCCATCTCACGGATGATGCACAACCCGACGCCGGGCGGCCCGGTTGACGACATCCTGCGTCCTGGCGACGACAATCCGTTGATCGATCGCGGGTTTGTCACCGCGCGCATGGACGAACTGGTCAACTGGGCGCGCACCGGCTCGATGTGGCCGATGACCTTTGGTCTGGCTTGTTGCGCCGTCGAGATGATGCATGCGGGCGCTGCGCGCCTTGATCTCGATCGCAACGGCGTGATCTTCCGCCCCTCGCCGCGTCAGTCCGATGTGATGATCGTCGCCGGCACCTTGGTCAACAAGATGGCCCCGGCCTTGCGCAAGGTCTATGACCAGATGCCGGAGCCGAAATGGGTGATCTCGATGGGGTCGTGCGCCAACGGCGGCGGCTATTACCACTATTCGTATGCGGTAGTGCGTGGTTGTGATCGCATCGTTCCGGTCGATGTCTATGTGCCGGGCTGTCCGCCGACGGCCGAGGCCTTGATCCACGGCATTCTGCAGTTGCAGAAGAAGATTCGCCGCACCAATACGATCGCGCGCTGAGGACGAGGCATGAGCGAACCTGAATCCCTGGCACGCCGCCTCGAAGTCCAGTTGGGCTCCAAATTGATCGGCAGTGTCGAAGTGCTTGGCGAAACCACGATCGAGGTTTTGCCGGAGAACTGGCTTTCCGTGGCGCAAATCCTGCGCGATGACCCGGCCTGGCAGTTCGAGTTGTGCGTCGATGTCTGTGGCGTCGATTACCTGAGCTACGGACAGATCGAGTGGGATACGACCGATGTGACATCGGAAGGATTCTCGCGCGGCGTGGAAGGCGAGGGCGCCGGACGCTTCGACTGGGCCAACCGTCCGCGCAATGTCAACCTGCCGCGCCGCTTTGCCGTCGTCGTGCATCTGCTGTCGATCGTGCACAATCATCGCTTGCGCATGCGCACCTTCTGCGCCGATGACGATGTGCCCACTGTGCCCTCGCTGGTCAACATCTGGCCGGCGGTGAACTGGTTCGAGCGCGAAGCCTTCGATCTGTTCGGCATCGTCTTCGAAGGCCATCCGGATCTGCGTCGCATCCTCACCGATTATGGTTTCGTCGGTCATGCGTTCCGCAAGGATTTCCCGCTGATCGGCAATGTCGAGGTCCGCTATGATCCGGACAAGAAACGTGTCGTTTACGAACCCGTCTCGATCGAGCCGCGCATTCTGGTGCCGCGCACGATCCGGGATGACTCGCGTTACGAGCAGG
>JBDTCQ010000073.1:0-6207 GCA_039923515.1 Dokdonella sp. | reverse complement strand
ATTCCCGCAGGCAAGACACTCGGCCGCCTTGAGTTGGCCGAATCCGCGAGCAATCCGGACATCCTCTATGCGATGGGCTCGAATTCCTCGACGAGTGCGGTACTTGGTGTCTGGCGCAGCAATGATGGCGGCGATACGTGGGTACAGCGCGCGACCAGCGCCGGTGTGCAAGCGGGTGGCTGCAGCAACGCGGCGGGCGGTGGCAGCCAGATGTGGTACGACGCTGGCCTGACCGTGTTCCCGGACGATCCGGAGATTGTGCTGCTCAGCGGTGTCGACATGTACCGCTCGACCGATGGCGGCACCACCTTCAAGGACATCACTTGCGGCTATGGCAACGGCAATGTGCATGTCGATCATCACGCGCGGGCGTTCCTGCCGAAGCCGCTCGGTGGTTATGACAGCAACAAGGTGCTCAGCGGCAGCGACGGCGGCGTCTTCTATACCGAGAATGCGCAGTCTGGAACGGGTGGCTCGACGGCTGCCAATCGACCGAGTTTCATATCACTGAACCAGACGATTGGCTCGATCGAGCTTTATTCGGGCGACATCACCGCCAACTTCGCCACGGCGCCGTCGCCGGGCGCCAGTGCTGGCGCGCAAGACAATGGCAGCGATGCGGTGCGCTGGAGCAATACCGATCCTGCGCCCGTGCAATGGGCAGTGAGACTCGGTGGTGATGGCATCTACACGCGCATCGAGCCGATCAATGAGCAGCGTTGGTATTATTCATCGCAAAATGGAAATCTGGTGGTTTCAAAAACAGGGCCCACTGGCACGACGACCTCAGCCAATTCAGGTTGGGGTGGCGATACCCTTAGCTTCGTGATGCCGATCGAGATCTATCGCTATGGTGCGCTGGATGTTGCCGGCAGCGGTTGCTCCTCCTCCATCGGCTGCAGTTACATGCTGGGTGGTACCAATCGCGTTTGGGAAACCCTGCTGGGCGGCATTCCGAGCAGCAGTTGGTATGCGAACAGCCCGAACCTGACCAAGGGCACCTTGGCTGATCGGTCATTCATCAATCAGCTCGCGCATGCGACGAAGACACCGAGCATCGTGATTGCCGGTACCAATGACGGCAATGTGCAATTTGGCTATGGCATGAACCAGGGCAGCAGCGACACCGCGACCTGGATCAATCTGACCGACAGCAATGCCGTGCTGCCGAACCGTCCGGTGATGGATGTGGCAGTCGATGTCGCCGATGCCGGAAATCCGGCGGCAAGTGCAGTCGGCTATGCGGTGCTTGGCGGATTTGATCAGAACACGCCGACGACGCCTGGTCATGTCTACCAAGTCACGTGCCAGAACAACTGCTCGACCTTCACCTGGCGCAACGTCAGCGGAAACCTGCCGAACATTCCGGTGAATGCCGTGGCGGTCAATCCAAACATGCCGAACCAGGTTTTTGCCGGCAGCGACTGGGGCCTTTACTACACGGATGACATCACGGCACCGGCACCGGTCTGGTATCGATTCGAGAACGGCCTGCCACGCGTGATGATCTGGGATATGGCAATCGACCGCGGCTTCAGCACGCTGGCTGTGTTCACGCGCGGTCGCGGTGCCTGGGCGTGGCCACTGCCGAGCGGTCCTATCGACCTTATCTTCAAGGATGGTTTCGAGACGCCCTGAACCGGTTGCGCGGCGCAAGCCACGAGATCAGCTTGCCCCGGCACGTCAGCGATCGAAGTGATTCGCTGATGTGCCGCGGTTCAGCGCTTGGGGGTGTCCCGGTGCATGCCAGGCGGAAGCAGTGAATTGGCCTGAAGCCACTCGCGCGCATCGGCCGCATCGTCCTCGAACCAGGCTCGCGCGCAGCCGAGGCGGAAGGTGTAGCCCCATGCATCCATGTCAGCCATCAGGCGGTCGCTGCCGACGCCGGGCAGGGCATCGGCGAGGACGATTTGCAGATAGCAGGTGGCGTCTTCTTCCGCGATCGAATCGGTGGCATCGGTATGCACCAGGGCTCGCCGTTCTGCCGGCATGACGATCAGGTGGCAGGCTTCATGCAGCAGCGAATGCACGGGCGTGTCGCTGCGGGCGAACACGCTTGAGCCAATCAGTCCGGCTTCGGATTCACCCCAGTAGCTGCCCGGAATGGGCTCGTCATCGGCAACCCGTTTGAGCTGCAACCCGTATCGAAAGAGCAGGTCACGAATGACCTGCTCGTCAATATCGTCAAGTCGCAGCATCGATCATCAACCATTCCCGAGCGGGGCATTGGCCTTTTCGGGTAGGGCAACCGACAGCTCAAGGACCTCTTGATCGCCATCGCGTTCGACACTGATCAGCACGGCATCGGGATCGACGTTGACGTATTTCTTGATCACTTCGAGGATTTCGCGACGCAGGGTCGGCAGATAATCCGGACTGCCGCGCTGGGCGCGTTCCTGCGCAACGATGATGCGCAGGCGCTCCTTGGCGACGTTGGCGGTGTTCTTCGGCTTGGCCTTGAAGTAGTCGAGGATTCCCATGCTCAGCTCCTGAAAAGTCGTGACAGCAGGCTTTTCTTCTGCGCCTCGATGAAGCGCAGTGGTCGGCTTTCGCCGAGCAGTCGTGCGACCGCGTCTTCGTAGGCGAGACCGGCGTTCGAGCCTTCGTCGAGGATCACCGGGATGCCCGCATTCGAGGCGGCGAGCACGCCTTCGGATTCGGGAATCACGCCGACCACTTCGATGCCGAGAATTTCCTGGACGTCGGCGATGCTCATCATGTCACCCGATTCGACCCGGTTCGGGTTGTAGCGGGTCAACAGGAGGTGTTGTTCGACGGCGCCGTTGCCGAGTTCGGCGCGACGCGTCTTGCTTGCGAGCAAGCCGAGGATGCGATCGGAATCGCGTACGCTGGAAACCTCGGGATTGACCACGACCACGGCACGATCGGCAAAGTACATGGCCAGAGCCGCGCCTTTCTCGATACCGGCTGGCGAATCGCAGATGATGAAATCAAAACCATCTTCGGCCAATCCCTTGAGCACCTTGTCGACGCCTTCCTTGGTCAGCGCATCCTTGTCCCGCGTTTGCGAGGCGGCAAGGATGAACAGGGTCTCGTAGCGCTTGTCCTTGATCAGGGCCTGCTTGAGCGTGCACTCGTCGTTGACCACATTGACGAAGTCATACACGACCCGGCGTTCGCAGCCCATGATCAGATCGAGATTGCGCAAGCCGACATCGAAATCGATGACGGCCACTTTTTTTCCACGCTTGGCCAGACCCACCGCCAGCGACGCGCTGGTTGTGGTCTTGCCTACTCCGCCCTTGCCGGACGTGACGACGATGATCTCAGTCAATGTCCCAACTCCCATGGCTCTTGTTGATTCCGCCGTCAGCCGAGCCTGGCCAGCAGCAGTTTTTCCCCCTCCAGCCAGGCCTGCACGGGTTTGCCGCGCAGATCTTCCGGAAGATCCTCGAATACACGATACCGACCGGCAATTGAAACCAGTTCGGCATGGAATTCCTGACAGTAGATGCGTGCGCTCTCGTCGCCCTGCGCGCCTGCCAGGGCGCGACCACGCAGGGGACCGTAGATGTGGATCGAGCCGTCCGCGATCACTTCGGCGCCATTGGCGACCAGTTTGGTCGCAACCAGGTCGCCACCGCGCGCATAGACTTGCTGACCGGAGCGTACCGGTTTGTCCTGATACAGGGTCGAAACACGGCTGCGGTTCGGTGGTGGAGGCGTTGATGTGCTCGGCTGAGCTGGCGCGGGTGTGGCAGCCCCAGCGGGTGATGGTTCTACCATCGGCTCGCCGGCGCGTTCAAAAGCGGCACGGAATTTCGCAAAAAGCGGCAGCTCGAGTGAGCGCGCGAGTTCCTCATTCGCGGTTGTCCCGTAGGACAGGCCAACCGGAAGCATGCCGGCGTTGCGAATGCGATCAAGCAGGTCACGCACTTCCGCGAGTTTTGGCAGGCTTGGCAGATGGCTCAGATCGAGGATCACCGGTGTGCGCAGAAAGAGCTGCGGCGCACTGGTCATCTTGGCCGTCAGCTCGACCGACATCGCATCGGCATCAAGCCGCTTCAAACGCAGGTTGGCGACGCCGACCTGACCGAACTTGAGTTCGGATGCGGGCTCGAATGACTTGACGGATTCGGTCATCTTTGTCGATCAACCGCCAAACGCGCGCGCAACGGGCTCGCCGGCCAGCGTTTCGTTGCGCTCGGCGAGCCAGGGCAGGTCCGGAAGCTCGCCGGTGCCGGCGGTCAGGTATGTATCGCGCACGAACTCGTGGCTGCACAGGGATTTTGCGAGCAGGCTGACCGTGCGTCCGACGCCGGGCATCAATTGCTGACCCACCTCGTTGAAGCCGTAGGTGCCGTGGAAAAGAACGGCGACATCATCGCGCGGCTCCAGAAATACCTCGCAGGCCAGCAGGGGAACGCGCAGCTCGGCGTAGCTGGTCACATCACAATAGAAAACCCGGCCGAGGCCGAGGCCGCGGGAGGGCTCGGCGATAACGATCCGGTCAATGTAGACGAACTCGGGATAGCGTTCGCGGAACCAGAGGAAATTTGGACTTGCGTAAGTCGCGGTTTCACGCAACGCAATGAGGAATCCGGCAATAACGCCATCGATTTCTGCGACCCGAAAATACGACGCGTGACTGAAAAACCAGCGCATGCGGGAAGCATCAAGGGCCAGGATGCGCGGGCCGACGGCGTTGTTGAGGGCGAGCACGGCATCTAGCTCGTGCTCACGCACGTCGCGAATAACTAGGGTCATGCCTTGCAGCACTCCAACGGGGGTTAACAGACGTTGCCGACTTGTTCGGCAAGCAGCGCGGATTATCGCATGGGCCCGATCAACGAACCATTAAAAAGGCGTGGAGCTACGTTCAGAAGGCGTCCTGAACAGATGCTTGGGATTGCAATTGCCCGCTCCGTCAATGACTTCGGGCAGGTTGCCAGCGTTGCAGAGCAGCTTATGATGAGGCCATGCCGATGCCGCAATTCAACCATATCCGCCTGCTGCGCTATGCCAGCCTGTTCACCTATGCCTGTGTGGGTATTCCGCTGTTGCAGTACGACACGGTGGTTGCTGAAATGCTCGATCGCGGGCGTCCGGGCTACTTCTATGATCTATGGCTGGGGACCTATCTGGCTTTCGGACTGGTCTACTGGTTTCTCACCCATGACATGGGTTCGCGCAATGCTTCCGGCTTGCGCCGACTCGTGCAGGTTGCCTCACTGCTGCTGCTCAATCTGCTTGCCATCGCAGTCGGCTGGCTGAGCCAAAGCGCCCTGTGCGCCTTGTTGCTGGTGGTCGTGTCCGTTGCTTTGCCGTGGATCCTCAGTCAGCGCGTCGGCTTTGCCTGGATGATCCTGCAAAATTTTTCGCTGTTGCCATTGTTTGCGAGCTGGCCAGGCTACTCACTGAGTACGGCCGCGTGGCAGGCGATCATGTACTTGGGTATTTCCGCGCCCACTTTCGTCACTTCGCTGATTGCCAAGCAACAAGCGGAGGCGCGCGAGGATCAGCGTCGGCTGAATGCCGAATTGCGGGCGACGCGGGCACTGTTGGCGGAATCCAGCCGACTGGGTGAGCGCATGCGGATTTCACGTGAGCTGCACGATCTGGTCGGCCATCATCTGACGGCGTTGAGTCTTAATCTGGAAGTGGCCAGCCATCTGGTCAGTGGCCAGGCACACGAACACGTGCGCCAGGCGCAATCGGTGGCAAGACTGCTGCTGACCGATGTGCGTGAGGTCGTCAGCCAGCTTCGTGAGGACGACAGCATCGATTTGACCGCGGCGCTTGAGGCGCTTACAGAAGGCGTGCCTGGGCTCAACATCCATCTCGAACTGCCGCCACGCTTCACCGTCGATGATCCGCGCCGGGCACAACTGTTGCTGCGCTGCGCCCAGGAAATCATCACCAATGCCGTGCGTCATGCGAATGCACGTAATCTCTGGCTCAAGTTTGAGCGCACGGAAGATCGCCGACTCACCATCCATGCCCGCGATGACGGTCGAGGGGCGGTCAGACTGGATCCAGGTAATGGCTTGACCGGCATGCGCGAGCGCCTCGCTCAGTTTGGCGGCCAACTCGATATTGTTACTTCACGGGATCAGGGATTTTCCCTTGATGCCTGGCTGCCATTGGAGGCAACCCCATGATTTCCGTATGCCTCGTCGATGATCAGACCCTGGTCCGCCAGGGAATTCGCTCATTACTCGAACTTTCCGATTCCATTCGTGTGGT
>JBDTCQ010000072.1:0-15940 GCA_039923515.1 Dokdonella sp. | reverse complement strand
GCCATCCATGGCAATCGCCTGTAACTGCTCCTGCGTTACAGGCAACCATGCCATCCATGGCAATCGCCTGTAACTGCTCCTGCGTTACAGGCAACCATGCCATCCATGGCAATCGCCTGTAACTGCTCCTGCGTTACAGGCATACATGCCATCCATGGCAATAAGATGGCGATGAAGCGTGAGATCAGAACTTGATGCTGGCTTCAACGTAGCTGTAGCGGCCCGGCAGATCATACGTCGATGCGTCGTAGCCGTTGAGCGAGCAGCTCTGGCAGATCGGCGGGGTCTTGCTGGTGATGTTGTTGATGCCGCCGGCGAGGACGAAATTCATCGTGGTTGGCAACTTCCAGCTTGCACGCAGATCATGGTAGGTCGTTGCGCCCAGATGGTTGGTGCCCGCCGCCGCGTTGCTGCAATTGTTGAAACTGCCGACCGTATCGCAGGATTCGGTCAGGTCGGAAATGTAGCGCGCCGACCAGCTTACGTTGACATCACCAATGTTCCAGTTAAGGCGGGCCGTTGCGCGCCAGTCCGGAATGGCGCTGTCGTTCACTTCGATGCCAACCACGCGCGGTTCGCTCAAGCCGGAATCGGTTGCAATCGCCTCGTAACTGGTCACCTTGGTTGCCGACAGACTGGCGCCAAAGGTGCCGATGCCAGTCTGGTTGCCAAGCCAGCTGATACCGAAATCGATGCCCTTGGTGTTGATCTTGCCGAGGTTGAACAAGGTGTTGTCGAAGCCGTTGATATTGCCGCCCGACGAACGACTGATGCCACCGCAGAAGACCGGATCGAGCGTTGCCACGCAACGGTCAAGCTGCGTCTGCGCATCGGAAGCCTGGATCGCGTCCTTGATCTTGATGTTGTAGTAGGTCAGTTCGAGATCAAGCTTCTGCGACCAGCTTGTGTTGGCACCCCAGTTCGGGCTGTAGACGCCGCCCACGGTGAAGCTCTTCGAGGTTTCCGGACTCAGGTTGACGTTGCCGCCGGTGACGACCGAGATCTGCGAATTGGCTTGCTCGAACGTTGCCGGATTCGGCACGCCAAGTGTTGTGCAGTTGGCACCAGCCTGACCAGTCGCGAAGTTGCACGGATCCTGGATCTGCGCATCAAATCGCGCGAAGGTGCCAAAGAGCTCGCCGATCGACGGTGCGCGGAAGCCCTCGGCCCACGTGCTGCGCAGGGTCAGATCGTCATTGACCTGCCAACGCAGACCGACCTTGTTGTTGGTGGTGTTGCCGAAGTTCGAGTAATCCGAGAAGCGCGAGGCGAGGCTCAGATCAACGCGCTTGGCGAAACTCAGGTCAGTGAGCAAGGGCGCGTTGAGCTCCAGGTAGAACTCGTTGACCTTGTATTCACCGCGGGTCGGGCCGGATGGCACTCCGTTCGATTCGCCGGCGGTGACGATCGAATCCGGCGTGTAGTAACCGCTCTGCTTGCGGTGTTCGTAACCACCGGCGAAAGCCAGCGGGCCGGCCGGCAAATTGAACAGGTCACCCGAGATGTTGGCCGTCCAGGTGCTCAGCTTCTGCTGGCTGCGATCATTTTCGATGAACTGGATGTAGTTGAGCATGTCCGGGGTGATCGAACCTGGGCCGCCAAACATGTCGAGCGGAACACAAGGCGCCGTGCAATCGGCAATCGGTCCCAGCGCGCGCTGGATGTGCGAGATGTTGTAGGTGCCGTTGACGGTCTGGGTGGCCTTGTTCTCGGCGTTGACGTAGTTCACGTCCCAGAAGAACTGGCGGTCACCAGCACTGAAATCACCGTTGAGGCCGGTCGAGAAATAACTCGTGTCGACATTCTGGCGGAAGATGCGCGGACCGCCTTCAACCGGTCGGCGCGTGATGAAGGAACCTTCCGGGGAGATCGTGCCGAACGGGTTGTATGGGTTGCTCGCGTCAATACCGACAAAATCGGCAAGACCGCCACTGCCGGCCTCGGAGCCGAGGAAGATAGGCTCCGGCGCAGCCTGGTTGACCGACTCACGCTTGGTGTAGGTGCCCTTGAGGTTCCAGCTCACATGATCGGTGATGCGATAGGTGCCCTGAGCGAACAGGCCGGTGCGCTTGGACGGCGTCAGCAGCAGGTTGTACGGCGAGAAATTGAAGCGTTCGGCATTCGACCACGGACGGAAACCGCCAGCGCCATCACCGGAAAGGTTGCAGAACGAGGCGCCGCCGTCGAGGGGGCAGAGGCCGCCAAAGGTCTGCGTCGGATCGGCCGGTGCGAACACCTGGCGACCGTTCGGCGTGGCTGAACTCCATGCACCTGGATTGACCGTGCCATTGATGCCTGGTGTCGGGTACCGCGACTGTTCCCAATCGTTCGAGCTGATGCCCTTTTGATCGTAATAGCTGAGGTCGACGAAGAAGTCGAACTTCTCGCTGCTGCCACCGAGCGAGATATTGCCTTGCTGGGTCTTGCCGTCCCCGGTGGAATAATCGCCCATATAGAGGCGTGCGGCACCGCCGTCCTGCTTCTTCTTGGTGATGATGTTGATCACGCCGGCAATCGCATCGGAGCCGTACAGCGAGGACGCGCCATCGGTGAGGATCTCGATGCGATCAACCGCGCTGGCCGGAATCGTATTGAGATCGACTGCAGCCGAGACGCCGGAGGCTGAGGATTCGCTGACCCAGCGCAGGCCGTCGACGAGGATCAAGGTGCGCTTCGCGCCGAGGTTGCGCAGCGAGACGGTGGTCGAACCCGAGCCCACACCCGAACCGTCCGGGCTGAAGCCGAAGTTGCCGGCCGAATTGAATTTGGTGTTGAGCGAGGAACCACTGACCGACAGGCGCTGGATCACATCGCCGATCGAGCCGAGACCAGTCGCCTCGATATCGGCCGCACTGATTACCTGAACCGGGCTCTGGCCTTCGACATCGGCTTTCTTGATGCGTGAACCGGTAACCTGGATGGCTTCGAGCCGCTGCACGTCGTCGCCGCGATCCTGCTGGGCAAATACGCTGGCGCCGGGGGCGGCAATGAAGCCTGCAGCAAGGGCCAATTGAATGGCACCGCTGAGGCTGCGAATACGGATATTCATAGACAAGTCTCCAATGGGATGGGCGAGCAGACCACACGAAAAGCACCGCATTCGGGGCGCGGCGCGTTAGCGCGAGCAATGTAAGTAAATCGTTAGAAAAGCGCCAGAGGCGATCGACACTTCGGGCAAGAAATCCTTGATTCCATCGTGTTGTCCAGTCCATTCCGGCATTCATGCAAGTTATTATTCAAATACAATGGCTTGCGTTGCAGCGCTGAACCCTGGGGGCGAACTGTCGGTCCGGGTTTGGGCGTACGGGAGTGGCGCGATACACTGCCGGCATGCCAATCAGAATTCGTGTCCCGTTGTTGCCGTGGGTCGCAGTTTGCGTAGCCATAGCCAGCCTCCCCGCCCTTGCCGCGTCAAAAGCCGACCGCAGCGACCAGCGCCAGCACTACCGCAATGTGCTCAATGCCATCGAACGGGGCCCGGCCGACGCCTGGAAGCGCGAAGTTGTCAATCTCGCCGACTACCCGCTGTTGCCGTATGTAGAGCTGGCCGTGCTCAAGAGCGGCAACGCCAAGCCTTCGCTGGCCCAAGGCGAGGCCTTCATCAAGCGCTGGCCGGATACCCTGATTGCACGCGACCTGCGCGAATCGATGCTGCGCCAATTGGCGACCAGTCAGGACTGGCCAGCGTTCCGCAAACTCTGGAGCGCCAGCAGCGCGGACGACCTGCAATGCGCCTGGCAGCGCGCGCGCATTGCCAACGGCGAAACTCCCGACTACGCCAAGGAAATTGCCGGATTGTGGATGCAACCGCGTCCGACCCCGGCAAGCTGCGATCCCCTGTTCGCCTGGGCACGCCAAAACGGCAGCCTGACCGATGCCGAGGTTTGGAAACGCATCGAAGGCGCCGCCGCCGCAGCCAATCCCGCGACCGTTTCGAGCGTTGCCAACCTGCTCGATCCCGCCGACAAGGATGCCGCCAACCGTATCGCCGCCAGCGTGCGTGATCCAGCCACGGCGCTGGCCAAGGCGGCGCAATGGACGGATAACCTGCGCAATCGGGATGCCGTGTCGTTTGGCATGATGCGCTACGCGCGCAAGAACAGCAGCGCTGCGGAAACCCTGTGGGCCGACCTCGGCGACCGCTTCAAGTGGGACGCGCCGCAGAAGAACCGGGTACTCAACGCGATTGCGGTCTATCGCGCCACGAGTTTCGAAGCCGATGCGCTGGCCCGGCTGAAGGCCTTGCCAATCGAAGCCGCGGATGACAGCTCGCGTGAGTGGCACGTGCGCGTGTCCCTGGCGAATCTCGACTGGAACGAAACCCTGGCCGCACTCGATGGCATGAGCGAGGCTCAGAAAGCCGACGCGCACTGGCGCTACCTGCGTGCCCGTGTGCTGGGCAAGCTCGATCGCAAGCCGGAAGCCAACGCAATTTTTCTGGATGTGGCAAAAGAAGCAAATTTCCACGGCTTTCTCGCCGCCGACTGGATCAATGCACCCTACACGATCTGCCCGACCAGCGTCGTGGCGGACAAGGCTGCCGAGCAAGCCATCGCCGATCAGCCTGATCTGGCCCGTGCACTTGAGTTCTTCGCCCTCGGCGATTTGAGCAAGGCGCGCCGCGAATGGAATTTCGCCCTGCAGAAGTTCGATTCCAGGCAGCGTCAACTCGCCGCCGATTTCGCCTATCGCAACGAGTGGTTTGACCGCGCCGTTTTCCTGTTTTCATCGTCGCCCGAAACGATGAGCTTCTACGAGCAGCGTTTTCCGCTCGGCGAACGGGCGCGCGTGGTGCGCAACGCACGCGAAGCCGGCATTGATCCGGCCTGGGCCTACGCGATCATCCGCGCCGAGAGCGCTTGGATGACCGATGCCCACTCGCATGCCGATGCCTATGGCCTGATGCAACTGCTGCCGGCGGTCGCAAAGAAGGTCGCCAACGCGGCCAAGCTCAGCTACAGCCGTCCCGACGATTTGTTTGATCCCGCGCTCAATATCCAGCTCGGCACGCTTTTCCTCGGCCAAATGGCCAACCAGTATTCCGGCAGCCCATGGCTGGCCAGCGCCGCTTACAACGCAGGCGGCGCGCCGGTCGGCCGCTGGCTCGATGCACGCGGCACGATGGAACCCGATTTCTTCATCGAAACCATTCCGTACAAGGAAACCCGCGAATACGTCGCCCGCGTACTCGCCTTCAGCGTCATCTACGATTGGCGTCTGAACAACAAGGTCATTCCGCTGGCTACGCGAATGCCGAAAGTCGGCCAGCCCTACAAGGCGCCGAAGGATGATGCGCAGCGCAAGACGGTGGTTTGTGCGGTACCTGTGGCAGCAGCCTCCGCGCACGAAGACAATTAGGAATTCTCCCGGGCTTGCTCATGGGCTATCCAGGCGGACGGCCTATCGGGCCTGGCTCGTGCAGGGCGGAACCCGCCCACGGATTCCGCCGCACGAAGCAGCATGCCCCACACGCACATTCATCTCGCGAACGAGGGAATCGTCTCGGCCGGTTCCGCCCCAGCACAGCTTGCTCATGACATTGCTCGCGGCGTATCCGGGCTAGACTGCAAGCCAGCCCTTCCGGCCTCACGCGAGGATCGGGATTGCTGGGATGAATGAAAACGGAGAGTGCAGATGAAGCCGCTGAATATCGTTATTCTCGGAGGCACCGGGTTCGTCGGCCGCCGGATGGTTCCGCGTCTGCATGCGGACGGACACAGCATCAGCGTGCTTTCGCGCAATCGCGATCGGAATCTCGAACTGGGCGTCCTGCCGCGGGTAATGGTCGAGAATTGCGATGTGCATGATTGTGCTGCATTGACCCGCGCGTTCGAAGGCGCCGACGCGGTGATCAACCTGGTCGGCATTCTCAATGAGCCGGGTTCGGATGGCCGCGGCTTCCATAGGGCGCATGTCGCGTTGACTGAAACCGTGATCGCCGCGTGCAAGGCAGCGAAGGTTCCCCGTCTTCTACAAATGAGCGCACTGCGTGCTGGCGAGGGTGCGAGCTACTATCTGCGCACGCGGGCGGATGCCGAAAGCCGCGTCCGCGATTCGCGACTGGCGTGGTCGATATTCCGGCCGTCGGTGATCTTTGGTCGTGGCGACGGCTTGTTTTTCCGCTTTGCCTCGTTGCTGCGAATCGCGCCGGTGCTGCCCATCGCGCGCGCGAATGCACGGTTTGCGCCGGTATATGTTGGCGATGTCGCCGAAGCATTTGCGCGCGCGTTGGCCCACCCACATTCGATTGGTCACACCTATGAATTGTTCGGTCCGCGCACGATCAGCCTGCGCGAAATCGTCGAGTGGACGGCCACGCTGACCGGCAAGCGCTGTTGGGTCATCGGCCTGTCTGATGCATTGGGCTACCTGCAGGCCACGGTTGGCGAATGGTTGCCCGGCAAGCCGATATCGCGGGACAACTTCCGTTCGTTGCTGCTTGATTCGGTTGGTGAAAAGGATGGTCTCGGCGAACTCGGTATCGTCGCGATGCCAATGGAAATGATCGTGCCGGCGATGCTCGGCGCCGATGCCCATCAACGCCGCCTCGAACGGTTCCGCGAGATGCCGCGAGCCGATTGATCGCCACGCGGTCGGCATACGGGCCGCTCTGGCACAATCGCAGCATGAAGATCTATCGAGTGGGTGGTGCGGTTCGCGACCGGTTGCTCGGCAGAGTGTCGAGTGACGTCGATTTTGTCGTGGTTGGCGCGACCCCCGGGCAGATGCTGCACGAAGGCTATCGCCCGGTTGGCAAGGATTTCCCGGTATTCCTGCATCCGCGCACAAACGAGGAATACGCGCTCGCGCGGACCGAGCGCAAAACCGCGCCGGGTTACCACGGCTTTGCCTTCAATGCCGATCCATCGGTGACCCTGGAGGACGATCTCGCACGCCGCGATCTGACCATTAACGCGATGGCCGAAGATGCCGACGGCCGCCTCGTCGACCCGTATGGCGGCGCAGGCGATCTTGAAGCGCGCGTGCTACGGCATGTCTCGCCAGCATTCGCCGAGGATCCGGTGCGTGTGTTGCGCGTGGCGCGATTCCTGGCGCGCTTCGCATCGCGCGGCTTCTCGATCGCGGCGGAGACGATGGCACTGATGCGCGGCATGGTCGACGCAGGCGAAGTCGATCATCTGGTGCCCGAGCGTGTCTGGGCCGAGACGCGCAAGGCGCTGACCGAAGTCACACCTTCGGCATTCATTCGCAGCCTGCGCGAATGTGGCGCATTGAAGGTGCTTTTCCCGGAGATCGACGCGCTCTACGGCGTGCCGCAACGTGCGCAATACCATCCCGAGATCGATACCGGCATCCACAATGAAATGGTCGTCGACATGGCTGCACGACTTGCGCCTGGTGACGACCTGATCGGCTTCTGCGCACTGACCCATGATCTCGGCAAGGCGCTGACACCGGCAGCGGAATTGCCGAAACACGTCATGCATGAAGAACGCGGCGTCGCACCGCTGCGCGCACTTGCCGAACGCCTGCGCATTCCCAACGAACACGCCGAACTCGGCGTGCTTTGCTGTCGCCTGCATCTGCTCGCCCATCGCGCGTTCGAATTGCGCCCGGAAACCCTGCTGGGATTGATCGAGAAGCTCGATGCGTTCCGCAAGCCGCAGCGACTCGAACAGTTCATCACGATCTGCGAAGCCGACAAGCGCGGCCGGCTCGGCATGGCCGAATCGGAGTACGCGCAAGGTGAGTTCCTGCGCGCTGTATTTGCGGCGTCGGTCGCAGTGACGGCTGGTGAATTCGTTTCTGCAGGCTTGCAAGGGCCGGCAATCGCAGAGGCGATGCGCAAACAACGCATCCACGTCATCTCCGCGCTGAAGGCAACAACCACGCTGATGGCTTCGGATCACTGAAGGGCGTCTGCGCGATGCGCGGATCGCCGGAAATTTGCCCACGCCACCCCCCATTTGCGGGGTGCCCTTGGTGCACGCGCCTGATTAGGATGTTGCCACGACGCGGTAATCGCGTTGGCGCAACCACTCTCAGGGGATTTTCATGTCAGCTACGCAACGCGACTCTGTGCGCGCGTCCAAACTCCGACCCAGTCGCCGCACAATGCGTGCCGCGCTCACGCTAGGGCTTGTGCTGGCATCCGCACCGGCGCTCGCCATCTTCAACAATGGCGGATTTGAGCAGAATGATTTCTCCGGATGGACTGTCGCCGGGGGCACCAACCCGGGCCTGCTTGGCGCCGAGCCGTTCACCAGCGCCAGTATCCAGATCGCGCCGGGGGCCCCCGGCCCGAACGCCATCGTAGGCCAGATCAGCGATCCACTGGCTCCCACCATTTTGCTGCCGCGCGTTGGATTGCTCACCGCCAAGCTCAACGACGAAAACGGCGGTGCGCTGGTCACCACCTTGGTACAGACCGATACCGTGACCAATGCCGATATCGATGTGGGTGATGGCATGCCGCATATCCGCTTTGCATTTGCCCCGGTGATGGACGACCCGAACCACGCGCCGAACGAGCAACCCTATTTCTACGTGTCGGTGAAGAACCTTGCCGACAACAGCATCCTGTTCGAGCAGTTTGCTTATTCCGGTCAGGCCGGGGTCAATTTCCTAAACGGTGCCGGCAGCTGGAAATATCTTGAATTCCAGAATGTTGATGTCGTGTTGCCGCTCAGCGCAATCGGCCAGCAGGTTGAATTGACCGTCGTCGCGGCAGATTGCTCACTCGGCGGACACGGCGGCTACGTTTATGTGGATGGATTCGGTTCGGCCAATGTTCCGCCACAGGGCGGCGGTGCGCCGGTAGTCCAGGAGGTGCCGGTCGATCAGCCGATCGTCCTCGCCCTGCTCGCCGGATTGCTCGGCCTGTTCGGCTGGCGCGCGCAACGCATGCGGGCCTGATCCAGACGCTGCAACGCCCCGATCAACAGGCGGCCAGCAAAGAGTCGTCGATGCCCTGGGGGGTCTGGAGTGTGCTTTCACGGATGAGTCGGCCGCTCCGGATGGACCCGGGGCGGCTTTTGCGTTTGAGCATGGCCGGCCCGAATCAGTTCGGCCCGGCATGCGCCTGCATGGCCATCTCGAACGAGCGCACACGCGCCGCATGATCGAAGATGTTTGCAGTCAACATCAGCTCATCCGGCTGGTGTTGATCGACAAACGCACGCAGCCCGGCGCGCACGCTGTCGGCTGAACCTACCACAGCGCAGCCCAGGGCCTGATCGACGCCAGCCTTCTCCTGCGGACTGCACCACTCCTCGAATGCCGATGACGAGTCCAGCGGCGCTGGAACCAGCCCGGGTTGGCCGCGGCGCAGCTTGACGAAGGCCTGCTGCTGGGTCGTGAACAGGCGGCGTGCCTCCGCATCGGTTTCTGCGGCGACCACGTTCACGGCGAGCATGACGTGAGGTTTTTGCAGACGTCGGGACGGTCGAAAGTTGCGCCGATACACAGCGAGTGCCTCGTCCAGCATGGCCGGGGCGAAGTGCGAGGCGAACGCATAGGGCAGTCCAAGCATGGCGGCGAGGCTCGCACCAAACAGACTGGACCCCAGTATCCATACCGGCACATCGAGACCAGCTCCGGGAACGGCACGCACGGCTTGTCCCGCGGCGGCAGGCTCGAAATAGCCGAGCAACTCGACTACGTCGGCCGGAAACTCCTCGGCATTTTCATAACTGCGGCGCAGGGCGCGCGCGGCGGCCTGATCGGTGCCCGGTGCGCGACCGAGACCCAGATCAATACGCCCCGGATACAGGGATGCCAGCGTGCCGAATTGCTCGGCCACCTGCAGTGGTGCGTGATTCGGCAGCATGATACCGCCAGCCCCGACGCGGATCGTCGAGGTGCCGCCGGCAATATGGCCGATCAGCACGGCGGTTGCCGCGCTGGCGATCCCGGGCATGTTGTGGTGTTCGGCGAGCCAGTAACGCCGATAGCCGAAGCGCTCGGCGGCGCGCGCGAGATCCAGCGCGTTGGCAAAGGTCAGGCCTGCTTCACTGCCTTCGGTAACCGGCGCCAGATCGAGAATCGAGAGTGGAATCACGAAGTTGTCCTCTATGAAGTGGGCGAAGCCTGCTCAACGCAATCGGGCAGAGATGTCGTGCATGGGCACGACCGCCGTACACTGCGTCGCCACCATCGAATGACTCGCACCATGTCAGAGCCAATCCGCCTCGCCAAACGTGTCGCCGCCCTGCGTGGATGTTCGCGCGCCGATGCCGAACGCTATGTCGAGGGCGGCTGGGTTTCGGTCGACGGCGTCGTCGTCGATCGCCCGCAACACAAGGTGACCACCGAGGTGGTGACGATCGATGACGATGCAAGCCTGACGCCGCTTGAACCAGCCACCCTGCTGCTGCACAAGCCGCCGGGTTTCGATGCCATCAGCGGCAGCAACCCGGCAGCCAGTCTGATTACGTCCGTTTCGCGTTGGAGTGAGGATCCCAGCGGCGTGCACGCGCTCAAGCGCCATCTCGTCAATCTGACTCCACTCGTGCCGCTCGATCGTGAAGCCAGCGGCCTGATCGTGCTGACCCAGGATGGCCGCGTCTGGCGGCGCCTGACCGAGGATGGCGACGAGATCGAACACGAGTATGTGGTTGAGATCGCGGGCGAGATCGCACCGTGGGGACTGCGCCGCCTCAATCACGGACTCAGTTACGAGGGCCGCGAGCTGCCGCCGTGCAAGGTCAGCTGGCAAAGCGAAACTCGCCTGCGTTTTGCCATCAAGGGTGTCCAGGGCGGCCAGTTGCGCGCGATGTGCGCGCAGGTGGCGCTGGAGGTCCTGTCGATCCGGCGCATCCGGATAGGTCGGATTCCACTTGGCAAACTGCCGGAAGCACAATGGCGATATTTGCCGGCCAACGAACGCTTCTGAGTTCACCAATCCGTAACAAATGCCCCAGCGGGTTGCGGATGGAATTCAGGCAACTCTTGTTCGTCGTTCATCATGATCTGGAGAGGCAATGAACACCGATGCCGCAACGACTCCCGAACTTGAAGTCGGTCGCTGGTTCAACACACCCACACCGATCACCCTGGCCGGCTTGCGCGGTCGTGTCGTTGCCTTGCACACCTTCCAGATGCTTTGCCCCGGCTGCATCGCACACGGACTTCCGCAAGCGACGCGCTTGAGAACGATGTTCGCGGAGAAGGATGTTGCCGTGATCGGTTTGCACACGGTCTTCGAGCATCATGCGGTGATGACCGACGAAGCATTGGCCGTATTCATCCACGAATACCGACTCGGCTTTCCAATCGGTGTGGACCTTGCTGGCACGAACAATCCGGTACCGCGCACGATGCAGAAGTACGCCTTGCGTGGAACACCTAGTCTGGTCCTGATCGATCGACTGGGTCGCATACGTTTGAGCCATTTCGGCCAGATCGAAGACCTGCAACTCGGCGCCGTGATCGGACAGTTGCTGGCTGAGCCGGGTCTCATCCCGTCCGACCTCGGCGCCGCAGCGGAGAGCGGTCGTCGTTGCGACGTCGATAGCAGCGGCAAAAATACCTGCTGAGCCGTGACGGAGCGGCTTTTCGCTCATCGAGCAGGCAACCGATCCGCCTCAAAAGCAGATCGGTTGGGCCAGCTGCTTGCCCGCGCTCTCAAGGCGCGGGCAGCGTCACCTTCGGCGCATCGGCAAACGGCTTGATGCCAAAGTGTGGATAGACCTCGGACGGGTAATAGACGACGCCGTCCTTGACCACCATGCGGATGTGCTTGATCGCCTTCAGATCCTTGGTCGGGTCGCCGGGAACGAGGAAGAAATCGGCAAGTTTGCCTTTCTCGATTGATCCGAGCGACTGATCGCGCCCGAGATACTTCGCCATGTCCCAACTGGCCAGCTTGAGCACCTCGGGTGCGCTGTAACCAATCTTCTCGAAGAGTTCCAGTTCGCGATGATAGGTAAACGAGCCGCCGGTGTCGGTACCCGGAATCAGCAGGATGCCGCGCTTGTGCATGATGCGCAGGGTATCGAGGATCTTCTCCCAGGCGCCCGCATACGCTTCGGCGTCACCCGGTGCGGACATGTCCGACCAGGCCTTCTTGGCATCGCGCTGCGCGCCGATCGGCATGTGATCAATCGTATCGACCTGACCGGCTGGGATCTCACCATCGCGGGATAACAGCAGGGACTCGTGGATGCCGATGGTCGGTTCGAGTGACGCCTTGCGATCAACGATGTGCTGGATCGTGTGCTGCACCTTTTCCGATTGCAGATCGAGTTTTGGCAGGCGCTTCAACGCGGTCAGGCGCAATAGCGTGCGCGTGTCCTCATCGGGCGCGAGCACCCAGCCGAGCATGGTCTGGTTGATGTGGGTCAGTTCGTCGTAACCGGCATCGAGCATCGCATCGGCATTCGAGAACGCAGGAATATGCCCGGCCACGCGCAGGCCGAGGCGATGCGCTTCGGCGATGGTCGCCTTGGCCCAGGCCGGATTCATGCTGTTGTAGAGCTTGACCTGCCAAAAGCCGCGCGCGCCGTACCAGCGCACAGCGTCGATCGCCGCTTGCTGGCTGTCGACGAGGATGCCGTTGTTCGCGTTGAACGGACTCTTGCCTTCGATGAAACCGCTGCGCGTGACGCGCGGGCCGGCGATGGTGCCGGCATCGATGCGCTCGATCAGCTTGTCGAGCACGGCATTGTCGTTGCCCATGTCGCGCATCGAGGTCACCCCGGCAACGACGTTGAGCAGGGCGCTGCCTTGCGAGACATGCGCGTGCATGTCGTTGAGGCCGGCAATCAGGCTGCCGCCGTCACCGTCGATGAGAACTTCGCCCGGCGTCGACGGGCTGTCCAGTGGTTCGACAGCAGCGATGTGCTGGCCCATGACGAGAACCGAAACCGGATCCGACAATGCCATCTTCTGCGGATCGAATACGCGCACATTGCGAATGCGCACTGGCGCAGCGTAGCGATGGGCGGCCTGCTTCTGGATCGACTCGAAACGCTGCGTCGACAGTTGTTCGGCAATGCCGCGCAGACGCTTCTCTTCACCCTCGAATCCTTCGCGGACGACAACGAAACTCGGCGTGATGTAGGCAAACATCGCCTGCTTGCCATCGAGCAACACATACTCGGGATTGAGATCCAGCCCACTCAGCGTGTAACTGCGAACCGTCTCGCTGCCGCCCTTGCCTTCGACCTTGAGTTCGTCACCGGCATCAAGACGGATGTCGCCCGCCGGCAGCGTCGGCAATGAATGATCGATATCGGCGAGGAGGGCGCGCGCATACATGCCAACGGCCCACGGACTCGCACTCTGGCCGACGTAAAGGCGGTGCTCGGGCGCATCGAGACTGCCGCTGCCGACCGAGTCGGTCCAGCTGGCCTTGTCACCGACCTGCGCAAAATGCTCGTCAACCTTGCTGCCGAATGTGGTTGCGCCACTGATCTTCCAGAGCGTCGGCAGCCCTTTCGCATCGAGCTTGATCGTCTCGGCCATGGTCGGCCCGCGACCGTTGTTCTTGTAGTCGAAAACGATGCGGGTTTCACCATCGCCGGTTGTCGTGGTCAGATGACCAACTACTTTCTCGCCAAAGATGACGCTGAATTTTTCGTCGGAACGCGCGGTCTGCGCCATGAGCAGGCTCGCGACCACGACAATCATTCCACAGAGCGTTCGCACGACTCTTTCCCCTTGCTGTTTGATCGACCGTCCACTCTGACAAGCACGCGCGCCGTGCGCAAGGTGCGGAAAGTCATTGTCCGGTCGCGCGATTTGAGATTGCCGCAGGCGACATTTACCTCGCAGCCTTCGCTGCGTTTTCCCTCCGTTGGATCGAACTTGGGGCGTGACCTGCCGTCAGCGGGCACGCCCAACTTTTTGCATCATTTCAGGCGGGCTGAAGAACGCGGACAAGCACTCGTTGCCGCGTTTCTGTTTTTCCTATTTCGACGCTGGACGAGCAAAGTCGGCACCCGGTTTCCATTGCGGAAAGGTCGACTCATCAGCCAGTTTGCGGCCAACCGCATAGAGCAGATCGAGATCGGCAATGACACCGCGATAATCCCAATTCGGATCGTAGTTGTCCGAGGGCTTGTGGTAGCGGTTGCTGGTGTAGTCCTCGGCGGCCTTGCGTCCGGCCGCCTCGCCGCCATCGATCAGATCAAGTCCACTCATCGCATACAGCGCCGGCACGCCGGCACGGGCGAAATTGAGGTGATCGGAGCGGAAAAAGTGGCCCTTCTCCGGTGATTCATCGGCGCTGACCACGCGGTTCTGGACCTTGGCCGCCGCTTCCGCATACTCATCCAGCTCGGACTGGCCGAGGCCGATCACGGTCAGATTGCGGGTCGGCCCGATGATCGGCAAGGCATCAATATTGATGTCAGCGACGGTCTTGGCCAGCGCAAATGGCGAATGCGCAACGTAGTACTGCGCGCCGAGCAGGCCCGATTCCTCCAGGGTGACCGCGGCAAACACGATCGAGCGTTTCGGCGGTGGCGTCTGATGCGTGAATGCTTCGGCGATTTCGATGATGCCGGCCACGCCCGTCGCATTGTCGATCGCGCCGTTATAGATCTGGTCGCCGGTCAGCTTCTCATCCTTGCCGAGATGATCCCAGTGCGCGGTGTAAACGATGGCTTCATCGGCGCGTTCGCTGCCGGGCAGTACACCAATCACGTTTTCCGAACTGGTCGTCTCGATCTTGCTCTGATAGTCGACCGACAGTTTCGCATCCAGCTCGACCGGCTTGAATCCACGCAGATCGGCACTCTTCTTCAATGCGGCAAAATCCGCCCCAGCCGAGGCGAACAGGCGGGTGACTGCTTCCTCGCTGAACCAGCCGGCGGTTTCAAGCCGTGGTGCCGGATCCTCGCTGGCCGGCAAGGCCATCTGTGGACCAGACCAGCCACTCTCTACGACCTCCCACGGATAGCCCGCGCCCGGCGTCTCATGCACGATGAACAACGCGGCTGCACCTTGGCGTGCCGCTTCTTCGTATTTGTAGGTCCAGCGTCCGAAGTAGGTCAGCGCCTTGCCCTTGAACAGCTCGGGATCCTGGTTGCCCCAGCCCGGATCATTGACCAGCACGATTACGGTCTTGCCCTTGACGTCGATGCCGGCGTAGTCGTTCCAGTCCGGTGCGTTGACGCCATAACCGGCAAACACGATCGGCGAGTCCTTCAGCTTGACGTCGACACTGCCGTTCAAGGTGTTGATGACGCTGTCCTTGCCAACGCCGAAATCCGACTCGCCGCTGGCGCCCTTGACCTTGATCTTCACACTGGCCGGATCTTGCAAGGTGGTCTGCACCATCGGCACGGTCTGGAACCAGCTGCCGTTGTTGCCGGGCTTGAGGCCGACACGCTCAAACTGATCCTTGATGTAAGCCGTGGTCACGCGCTCACCGATGGTGCCGGGCTGACGCCCCTCGAACTGATCGGAGGAAAGCTTCTGCAGACGAGCAGCGAAATCCTCGGCTTTGATCTCGGCCGAGAAGTTGCCTTCGCTTGTCGGTACCACCGGCGCGGGCTTGCTGTCAGCAAGCGGAGCTTCGCGGGTGGAGGAAGGCGCGCTTGGATTCTCCTGCGGGCTGCAGGCGACAAGGGTCAGTGCAATCACGCCGAGAAAAAGAGGACGCATCGTGCATGGTCTCCGCAGGCTGGGAATGATCCATTCTAATCGGCACCGCGCTGATCTTGTCACCCACGTGAACTCGACGACTTGAAAATAGGACCGCTTCTGGTGAATTCGCGGAAAGCAATTGCGCATTGAGCAAAACGGATCAGTCGACGCGGTGCATTGATTCGTTCGGAAAATCCGGATCACATGGATTGGCGAGTCCGGGCGCAGTCACGTTGAACTCCCGTCAACCCGCCACCTTGAGCAGCGTCAAAGCTCCCATGACCATCGTCACCACGCCGATGATGGTCTTGAGCAGGTGTTCCCTGGTGACGCTGATGATGAACACCGAGAACGGAACCGAGAGCAGGGCACCCGCGCACATCGG
>JBDTCQ010000071.1:0-7416 GCA_039923515.1 Dokdonella sp. | reverse complement strand
GGTTGGGGTGGCGTACATCTCTGGGGTGAAGGTCGTCGTTTCACGGTTGTGTTTGCGCCAGCAGAGGCCCGTTGGTTCTCTTTGCGTCGGTTTCGGAATCAGCATGCATGCCGTTTCCGCGTTTTTTGTGGGAGCGACTTCAGTCGCTCCCACAGAAACATGCGCTGATGAGCAACTGGCGCACGCGCGTCAGTGAGGTGAAAAGAGGTCTGCAAGATCCCCGCCTGATCAGCGGCGGTGGGTTCTGCACAAACTCAAAACGCGCAAATCAAAGATCGCCCAAGCCCTCGGCCAATCCATCCGGTCCCACGCGCAACAACTTCAGGGTATTGGTGCCGCCGAGCTGACCCGTGTGGTCGCCGGTTGTGAGGATCACGCGGTCATCTTCGGCCAGATGATCGAGGCGAAACAGGTGCTGGATGGCTTCGCGTGCGGCTTGCATCGGGCCGACATCGTGCGGATCGAATTCAATCGGGTGGACGTCGCGAAACAACAACATGCGGCGGCGGGCAGCGCCGTTGCGCGACAAGGCGTAGATCGGCACGGTCGAGCGATGGCGTGACAACCAGCGTGCTGTCGCCCCTGATTCGGTCAGGGCGACGATGGCGCGCACACCGATGCGGTCAGCGAGGAACATGCTTGCCAGGGCGATGGCCTGATCGGTGCGATCAAGTACGTGCGCTCCCGGCCCGAAATCCATCTTGGGCTCGAACTGGCGCTCAGCGCCAAGGCAGACCCGGCGCATGGCGGCGACAGCCGTATCCGGATGGCGGCCCGAGGCGGTTTCCTGCGACAGCATGACGGCATCGGTGCCGTCGATCACCGCATTGGCGACATCGAGAACTTCAGCACGGGTCGGGATCGGCGATTCGACCATCGATTGCATCATCTGTGTGGCGGTGATGACGACGCGGCTGCGCTCCAGCGTTTCGCGGATGATCTTCTTCTGCAGACCAGGCAATTCGGCATCGCCAATTTCAACGCCAAGATCACCGCGCGCAACCATCACCACATCACTGGCGTCGATGATTTCGCCGAGTGCGGCAATCGCCTCGGTGCGTTCGATCTTGGCCACAATCGAGGCGTCGCCACCGGCTTCGCGCAACAGGCGGCGAGCCTGCTCCACATCGGCCGCACACTTGACGAATGAGACGGCGAGAAACTCGACCTTGAGTTCGGCGGCCAACTGGATATCGCTGCGATCCTTGTCTGACAGTGCGGCCACGGTAAGTCCGCCGCCCTGGCGATTGATACCCTTGCGATCCGACAGACGTCCGCCGATACGAACCTCGCAATGCACCTGCTCGGGCACCACTTCGATCACGTCGAGGGCGATCAGGCCATCATCGAGCAGGAGCAGGTCACCCGGTTTCACATCACGCCACAGATCGAGATAGCCAACGCCGACACGCGTGACATCGCCGTGCGGCGCATCCGCGCGGCAGTCCAGCGTGAAGCGAGCGCCGACATCCAGATGCACGGCACCATCGACGAAACGCTCGACGCGAATCTTCGGCCCTTGCAGATCACCGAGCACGGCGACTTCGCGACCCAGTTCCGCCGCCGCCGCGCGTGCGGCCGCGGCGCGCGCGCGATGGTCGTCGGGAATTCCGTGCGAGAAATTCAGGCGCACGACATCGACGCCTTCAGCCAATATTTTCTTCAACATCCCCGGCGCATCGGTAGCCGGGCCCAGGGTGGCGATGATCCGCGTACGACGCAACTGCTCAGACATCCAGCGATTCCTCCTCGTCAGCGCGTGAAGCTATCACAGCCGGACGGCAGCGGCGTGTCGGCACTTCGGTGTGCAAACCTGTCCATTGGCTGCATTTGTCGATGCGGCACCAACCTGGCGCTATTGCCTCGCCAGACATGCTTCAAGGGCTGCCACATTGGCGACAACATGATCGGCCCCGGCCCCAAGCAGTTCTTCGACTGTGCCGAACCCCCACAGTACGCCAATGCTGCGCACGCCATTGGTGCGGGCCCCTTCAATGTCAAAACAACGATCGCCGACCATCGATGTGTCGGCTACATCCCCACCCAGGTCACCCAAGGCACGGGCAACGAGGTCCGCCTTGCCGTTTATGTCCTCTCCATGGCCAGGCCCAAAGACAGCAGAGAAATGATGCCCAAATGGCAGATTGTCAACGATGCGCCGCGCGTGCTCCTCGATTTTCGAGGTCACCACGGCAATCCGATCGCCGCGAGCAGCGAGTAGCGCGATCAGTTCGGGGATGCCCGGATAGACCGTGTGCTCACGCCAGCCCACTTCGCGAAAGCGTTCCAGATAATGATCCACGGCAAGTTCGATGCGCGCCGCGTTCACACCGAGCACGCTCGGAAATGATGTCCGCAACGGCGGCCCAATCCAGCCGCGTAGGACCTCTCGTGACGGCGGCTCCACATCGAGCGCACGCAAGGCGTGCTCGATCGAACGCGTGATGCCGATTTCCGAATCGATCAGGGTGCCATCGAGATCGAACAAGACCAGGGGTCTGGGCGGCAGAAACTTTGGAAAGCGGGATTGTGTTATCGCCATAAGCTGCGTCTATCCAAGGTCGCGCATAGCGGCCCCGAGCAAGTCAGACGAGAGGCGCAGCCTGTGGGTGAGAGCACGATTTCAGCCCGAGGATTTCTTCCGCCCAGGCTCCTGACGCCACCCGTCAGGCGCCCCGCGCACGCAGAGCGGTGACCGCCGGCAGCTCCCGGCCTTCGAGGAATTCGAGGAAGGCTCCGCCGCCGGTCGAGATGTAGGAAATCTTGTCGGCGATTCCGTATTTGTCGACGGCAGCCAGGGTGTCGCCACCGCCCGCTATGGAGAATGCGGGCGACTTCGCGATCGCATGCGCGAGGACTTCGGTGCCAGCGCCGAAGGCGTCGAATTCAAATACACCGATCGGGCCATTCCAGACCACGGTGCCCGCCTTGTCGATCAGGGCCGCATATTGCGCGGCCGTCTGGGGACCGATATCGAGGATCATGTCCTCGTCGCCGACATCGGCGATCAACTTCACGCTGGCCGGCGCATCGGCGGCAAATCGTGGCGCGACGACGACATCGACGGGAATCGGCACCTGCGCGCCGCGCGCCTTGGCGGCCGCGCTGATGCGGTTGGCCGTCTCGATCAGATCCGGCTCGCACAGCGACTTGCCAACCTTGTAGCCGGCCGCGGCGAGAAACGTGTTGGCAATGCCGCCACCGACGATCAACTGGTCGACCTTGTCGATGAGATTCTCGAGCAGGGTCAGCTTGGTTGAGACTTTGGAACCAGCGACGATTGCAATCAATGGCCGCGATGGATACTCAAGCGCCTTGGCCAGCGCATCAAGCTCGGCCATCAGCAAGGGCCCGCCTGCAGCGATTTTGGCGAAACGGATCACGCCATGTGTGGAGGCCTGCGCACGATGTGCAGTGCCGAACGCATCCATGACGAACACATCACAGAGTGTCGCGTACTTGCGTGACAAGTCCTCGTCGTCCTTGGCCTCGCCGACATTCATGCGGCAGTTCTCGAGCAGACTGATCGAACCAGGAGCGGCCTCGACGCCATCAACCCAGTCGCGTATCAGCGGCACCTCACGCCCCAGCAATTCCGCAAGGCGTTTGGCCACTGGTGCCAAGGTATCGGCCTCGCTCCACACGCCTTCCTTGGGCCGCCCGAGATGCGAGGTGACCAGCACCGTCGCGCCTTTCTCGAGAGCCAGCTTCAGCGTCGGCAACGACGCCGTGATGCGCTGCTCGGAGGTGATCCTGCCCGCCTCGATTGGCACATTGAGATCCTGGCGGATCAGGACGCGCTTGTTGCTCAGATCGAGATCGCTCATGCGAATGATGGGCATCGGGTTATCCTGGTCAATCAAAGGGAAGTCAACGCGCCATTACAGCGACAGCGCGCCGACTTTGCAAATGAACCGGGAATACCAACGCACCCGCGTATACGCTGGCGAAGCGCCTTCAATCCTCATTGTCCAGCGGCACATCCCCTTCATTGGGTTCGCGCTTTTCAGCCTTCTCGATCTTGCGTTCGGCTTCGGCATGGCTGTCACTCACCGATGGCAGTGAGGTGGGATTGTCGAATAGAAGGGCCGGATCGATGCGCTTGCCAAGCCAGCGCAAGCCGATGTGCAGATGCGGGCCCGTTGCACGTCCGGTGCCGCCAACCTTGCCAAGCGTCTGTCCGCGCTTGACCTTGTCGCCCTCTTTCACGCCGATCGATTCGAGATGGAAGTTCATGCTGACCAGGCCATCACCGTGATCAACGTAGACCGAGTTGCCAGCGAAGAAGTGATCTGCCGCAAGTACCACGGTGCCATCGGCTACGGCCTTGACCGCATTGCCAAGGCCGACCGGATAATCGCGACCGCTGTGCAGCGACTTGTGCTCCTTGTTGAACAAGCGCTCGCTGCCAAAGTCATCCGAACTTTTCGGCAGGGTCGCGGCCGGTTTGCCGAGCGGCAACGAAAACTGCGCAGGTTCATCCAGGCTGCCACCCAGGATCTTGCCGATCGCGCTGCGCTCGGTAGCGGCCCGGCTGGTTTCTTCAGCGGATGGGTTGAGGTATCGCTCAAGGCTTGCCGGCAATTCCATCTCCACCTGCGGGAACTCCGCCTTCTCCACACGAAGTGAACCAAGGTGTTGCTTGCCATCTTGATCCCATAACGCAATCTCATGCGTTCCGGGCTTGGTCTGGATATCGACAGGGTAGTAGCAGGTCGCATCGACCGCCGGATAACGCTTGCCATAGATACCGCACTCGCTCGCGGCCATGCCGGCCCAGCGTGCGACGCCGCCTTGGGGGGCAGTGACGATATTCGCCGCCATGGCGCCACCGGCGCAGAACAAACTGCCGAGCAACAAGGCTCCATACTGTCGTGCTGATGTCATGCGAGGTTCCTCTCGATCGGGATGGATCCTGTCGACCCTAGCCCAGTCTGGCCTAACAAAACCCCAACGAGGATGTGGCTGCTCCATTACGGCAGCGCCGAAGGGGCAGATCACCATGCTCCCATGCACCACTCGTGGCGATCGATCAACGTCGTTGCCACATAACGACAACGATCAGATCCATCGCCTTACGCGCGCACAGTAGGCGCTGTACTGCTCGCCGAAAATGCGCTCAAGTGCGCGCTCCTCGGGCTGGATCTGAAAACGGGTGATGTAGAGGACAAAGACGACAATCCCGGCGAGCGGCAAAAGGGTGGAAAGAAAAACCGACCAGGCCAGCAGAAAGAAGACCATGCCGACATACATCGGATTGCGCGTGATCCGGTAGACGCCACCGGTGACCAGGCTGGAACTGCGCTCAGGCCTGAGCGGACTGATTGTCGTGCGCGAGTCGCGGAACGCGAGAATGCCAAGCACGTCGAACGCGATACCGATCAACACCAGCACGCCCATCAGGACATGCTTGAGATCCGCTTCAATGGCAAAGCGAGGTCCGTATGCAGCCATCGCCCACATGAGAGCTGTCGTCAGCAAACCGATGACGGGCGGTGGGATCCTGTGTTCCAGATTGACCATGCATACCTCGCCTTAAGCCGGACAGCTGAAGCATGCAGTCTGCCGGATCGGTCGAAGAAGTTGGGGAATTTCGCGACTCGCGCCGCGCCGAGCGCGTTGGAAAATTCCCGTCAAGAACTGGAAATGGCGACTGCGCCTTGACCTGAATGTCAAGGCGCATGGATGGGTGGTTTGCCTAGTCAGCTTGGACCAGGAGGTGCTTGGCCAACTGGCCGTGTAGCTGACCGATAGCTTTGGCGATATGCAGCATGCCGAACAGAAGCAACACGCCAGCGACAAACACCAGCGGCATCCAGAATGCCGAGGTCGCAAACAAATCCGTTCCATCGCTGATCATGATGCCGCCCGGCAGACCAAACAGGTGCAGGAAGGGCGCGGCGATGAAACCGAGTGAGAGCGACATGCCGACCGTCACGATACAGAAGTAGATGACTCCGAGCGGCAGCATCAGCAGCATGTAGAACAACGTGCTCCAGGTGCGCGGGTCGGTGAACATCGCACCAATGCGCTGCCAGATTGAGAGTTCACGATCCACGTAGAGCGGCCTGCGCGGCATGCGCACACCCAGCATGGCCTCGACAATCTTGCCTTCGACAAAGGACAGCGCACGCACGGTCGCGAAGAACAAAATGATGAATGGGATGCCGATGATCAGGATTGCAAATCCAGCCGAGAGACTTAAGCCCGTGACCACCCAGGTGAAGTAGAAAATGCCCGTCGCCATCGCCAGCACCATGTAAAACATCGCCGCATAGGCGCGCGGATCGACCGCGATGCCAAAGAACTTCGCGATGAATGATTTCTCAGTCTTCGGGCGCACGCGTCGTGGCCGCAATGCCTGCTCGACCTCGCTTTCCTTGACCCGATAGATCTCGGCGACTTCATCCGGTGCGCCATAACTGGTCGCAACCTTGGCCAATACCGCCGCCTCATCAAGTTCGGGATGCTCGGCCAGTTCGGCGCGCAAATGTTCCTCGGCGTCGTACAGCGCATCCTGGATCATGGCCGGATCGGCACCCCGCAATTGGAGGCGCAACTGATCGAGATATTCACGGATGTTTTTCGGAATCGGCTGATTCATGATTTCGCCCCTTGCAAAGTGTTGCTTTCAAGCACGCTGTCAACAAAATCCCGTGTCGTCGTCCATGCGGCAATCCATTGCGCGAGCACCTCGCGTCCGAGCGCGGTGATCCGGTAGTAGCGACGCGGCGGCCCGGCCACGGAGGGCTCGACCTCACTGTCGAGCAAACCGGACGCGCTGAGATTGCGCAGCACCGGATAGAGGGCGCTCTGCTTGCCGGCGAGTACGCCTTCGCCGCCATCGGCCAGGCGCTTGGCAATCAGGTAGCCATACATCGGCTCATCGGCTCCGGCGAGCACGGCCAGGAGGACCAGCGAGACGGATCCCGCGGACATCTCCTTCTGGAATTTCTTCAGGTGGCTCTCGAGTTCGGTCATGCTGGCTGCCATTCATTCCGCTATAGCGTTGAATGGATCATAGTGTTGACTTGATACTAGTGAATGAGCCACAAGTCATGCGGCGCGCGTTTCCCCGAAACAGTTAGGCTTGGCGTTTCAGCCATTGAATCGAGGGAAGCATGAATATCGCCGTTGCAGCGACCGGATCGAACGCTAGCCATTCAGAGTTTCCCTCCCATCTTTTCGATCCGGCTTGCCGGGGCCTGGTCGCGCCATGCGTGAACAGGCGCACATCCGCACTTCGCGCATCCCTCGGAATGGCCCTGGGTCTTGGTTTGTTCCTCAGCGGCTTCGCTTCGGCAGCCGACGCGCCAGCGAAGAAGCCGACCATGCAGCAGGTTATCGATACGTCCAAGGGGACCGACTGGCGAGCACTCGATGCCGAAAACACCGTGTACATGGAGTTGCCAGGCG
>JBDTCQ010000070.1:0-13077 GCA_039923515.1 Dokdonella sp. | reverse complement strand
AGATGCTGTCCTAGTGGGGCAGACGAACCAACCTCACCGGGACGCCATCGGCGTTCAGTCCGGACAGGCGGTCGAGGCCGACCTGATCGAAATCGGCCAGCACGCTGGCGCCGTCGGTCAGAGTGCAGAAGGATGCGACCGGATGGTTGCCAACATCATCGAGGCGACACTGCAACTTGATGCTGCCGAGCCGATCGCTGACGCGGAATGTTTCTGCATCTGCCATGTCCGGCCTGGTCAGCTCGATGATCCTGGCCTCGGCGGCATCGCCAACAACCAGCGCCCAGTCGCCTTGCCATCCCTTTCCGGGATGGCCTTCCTCAAACGGCAAGCGGACCAGGTTGAGATCCTGTACCTCGATGGTTCTGGTCGAGCCTGGCTGCCCGCGAACCAGCCACGCATTGGCATGGGCAGGGGTCAGGAACTCGATATTCAAGGCCAGACCCGGTTCGATTTCGGGTGGCGCGTTCGGCCCCGCGAAGGCTTCGCCGCCACCGGCCATGCGCGAGAGCGCGATCCGCGCAATCTTGCCCGACATTGTCTGGCTGCCAAAATACCAGGCGGGTGCTCCGGATTCGTAGCTGAGCCAGGTTACGGCAAGGGTGTCACCCTGCTGCTCGATCGACAGCCCATTGCCCGACAGGGCCGGGATGTTGTTTGCGGTTGGAACTGACCACCAGAATCCGCTTTCCGGGCGCGATCGCCGATCATCGCCACCTGATCGAAGCAAGCGAAAGGCAATCAGCTCGTTGCTGCCATTGGCGTGCGAAAGGAACAGGCGCACCCGATAGATGCCAAGCGGCAACTGGTTGAGTCCGGATTCCCGGGCGGGGTTCACCTTGAGCTGGAAAGTCGTGCGCACGGCGGCACAAGCGCGTCCGTCGCTGCGCAGGTGAATGTCGATGTCGAAGTCCACGACCCGAGTCCGCAGCAGTGAGGGCAGGCATGCGTCAGACCAGGTTCCATCGATGATCAGATCCGGTGGCCACTGCGGCGCGATCTCCGAAGCAGCGACCAGGCGCATGTCGAGATCAGCATCTTCGGGGCCCGATGAGGTTGCCGAGGCAGACTGGAATGGCGCCAGCAAAAACAGGCAAAGCAGGGCGAAACAGCGCAGTCCACGCGTGTCGGATCGTTTATCGGTTGTGCGATGCGCCATCATTTTCGGATAATGCGCGCCCATTGCCGTCTTCGGCAAGCCGGTTTCATGGAGTTCAGAGAGCGATGAGTCAGACAATTGCGGTCATTCGTGGTGATGGCATCGGGCCGGAAATTGTCGATTCGGTGTTGCGCGTGCTGGATGCGTTGAAGCTTGGTCTCAACTACGAGTTTGTCGAAGCCGGCATGGCCGCGCAACAGAGCGTTGGTGAATTGTTGCCGCAAGCGACCCTGGATGCGATCACCCGCCACAAGATTGCCCTCAAAGGGCCCTTGACCACGCCCATCGGCGGGGGCTTCAGCTCGCTCAACGTCGAGTTGCGCAAGCGCTTTGACCTGTATGCGAATGTGCGTCCGGCAATTACGTTTCCGGGCACCAAGGCGCGCTATGAAAATATCGACATCATCACCGTGCGCGAGAACACCGAGGGTGCCTACGGATCGGAAGGCCAGACCCTGTCCGAGGATGGCGAGTTCGCCCAATCGCTGATCCGCAATTCGCGGCATGGCTGCGAGCGCATCGTCCGTTATGCGTTCGAGTTGGCGCGCAAGCAGCGCCGAAGCAAGGTGACTGCCGTGCACAAGGCCAACATCATGAAAACGACTTCGGGAATCTTTCTCAAGGCCGCTCGGGATGTTGCTCGTGAATATCCCGACATCACGTTCAACGAGATGATCGTTGACAACACTTGCATGCAACTGGTCATGAATCCCCAGCAGTTCGATGTCATCGTCACCACCAACTTGTTTGGCGACATCATTTCCGACCTGTGTGCAGGTCTGGTTGGCGGGCTGGGGCTGGCCCCGGGTGCGAACATCGGGACTGAAGTGGCGATTTTCGAAGCGGTGCATGGGTCGGCGCCGGATATTGCCGGCAAGGGCGTGGCCAATCCGGCAGCACTCCTGCTTGGTGCCGCCCAGATGCTCAGCCATATCGGACACGAAGATCAGGCAGTCAAGGTGCGCGAGGTGATCCGCTCCACGCTTGCCGCGCGTGACCGGTTGACCCCTGATCTGGGTGGCAGCGGCACGACGACCACGTTCACCGATGCCTTGATCGAGCGCGTCGACGCCTGATCGAGGCCAGGACGTCGATGAGCGGATGGGAAGACCATTGCGTTCCCGCATCGCTGACCAGGACGTCAAAGACTTCAGCGCCCGCGACATGACCTGACACTAGCAACACACCACGCACACCTTGCTGACGCAGTTGCGGCCGCATCGAGCAGATCATTGCGATTGCGCAATTGACGGCCGATCAGTTGTTCGGCTTCGGGCACATTCGGCGTCATCAAGTGAGCATGCGGGATCAGATGCCGCTTGATGGCGGCGACCAGGGAGCCGCGTGAAAACGACGCCCCCGTGGTCGCTATGAGCCACGGGATCGACGATCAGAGGGATTCCCCGATGAGGTTCGAGTGCTTCGGCGATGGTCCGGCACAGAGCTGGCGTGCCAAGCATCCCCCGTTTGATCGCGCCAACGCGAAAATCATCGAGTACGGCGTTGATCTGGGCTCGCACGATGCCGTGCGAGAGCGTCTCGCTATCGCTGACTCCGTGTGTTTTCTGGGTCGTCACCGCCGTGATCGCGCAGAGTCCATGCACGCCCAGTGCGGAAAAACTGCGCAAATCGGCCTGAATACCCGCGCCGCCAGCGGAGTTGGAGCCAGCGATAGTCATTGAGCACGCTGGTGTTGAGGCAGAAAGAGACGCCTTCACGAGTGTTGGGTTTTTGCAACGAATGTTTTACTGGAAGGGCTCAGGATGGCTAGGCAAATTTTCACGCAAATCACTGTTGGTCCAACGAAAATGATCGAATGGAATTGGTTGTTGCGTACTTGACCCGGTGTTGCTTTTACGCCAATATCTGCAACGCGACACAGGCACTCCTTTTCCCCAACCGCAGCAACAGGGCAATGCAGCGGCTAACGACAGCAGCAACAGCAAGTTTTATGGGAGCGTTCGGCATTGTGCTGACGCTCCCGATTTCCTTTGTGGCGAGTGCGGCGAGCGTATCGCATGCGTCGTCCACGATGACTGTTGCCGAAGCGACAGCCGCCAGTGTGCCGCAGCGTTGGCGAAACTATGCCCTAGCCAGCATCACGCCGGCATTTTCGTGGGCTCCGGTGCTTACCCGCGAAGCTCCACAAGTCACCGACACGCCGGATGCGTTCGCCCATTTCTCAGTGACCCTGCAAGCCCTTGGCCAACGGCCAATCGGCACGTTGAATCTGTCGATTGCAGAGCAGCATCTGGACAACCACGTGCAGGCGCTGGCCAGCCCACGCCTCGACGTTGGCTCCGAGCTTCCCGACTTGGCCCTCAAGCGCACAGTTGTTGCACCCTCATTGACCGGCCAATGGGGAGCAACCGGTTCGTTCGGGGTGACCGCGATACTCGCTTATCAGCGTTTCGCCAGTCTCGGACTTGGCGAGTCGACCTTGCACGATGGCATGCCCTTCTGGCCATTGGTGCCGGGCGAAACCTCATACGGAGCCGGCATGCGCCTTGACGTCGGCAATACCTTGTTCAATCGCTTGAGCTGGAGTGCCGCCTATCAGTCACGGGTGGACATGGATGCGCTCAAGACCTTGCGCGGTGTCTATTCGGATCCGGGACAGTTTGATATTCCGTCCAGTGCGAGTGTCGGTGTCAGCTATGCGTTGACGCCGGTCATGAGCGTCGATGTCGGTGCGCAACGCGTTCTCTACAGCGACGTGACCCCGTTCACCAGTCCGGCCCTGCCAAGGCGTTTCCTGGCCCTGCTGGGTTCGGGCGTCAGTCCGGCTTTTGCCTGGGACGATCTGACCGTGTATTCGGCTGGATGGACCTTGCGCAACCAGGCCCTCGGCAATATCGAGCTTCGCTACACAACCCGCCAGCAACCTTCGCCGACCTCGCTCCTCCTGCGCAATGCGCTCGGAGGCAATCCGGCTGACCACACGGTGGCGATCGGCTACTCGCGCAATACCGGAAAGCAGGCAATGCTCAGCCTGCAGGCGATCTATTCCAGCGCGCCATATTTTCTCGGTGTGCCGAGCTATCGATCGGCATATCGCGTGACCGGCAATCAGGTCGAGTATCAGGCCGCCTGGGCCTGGCGCTTCTAGACGCGATCTGAACTGGGCACTTCACAGTTGCCCGAGTAACAACTTCGCAATCACTCGACAAGACCACGAATGACGATTGCGAGGGGGCGGATCGTGCTGCTCCGCCCCGCCGTCAATTATTCGGCTGTGTTCAGAGAACTTCGGATGCGATGTCTGCCAACCGCGAGCGCTCGCCCCGACGCAAGGTCAAGTGGGCTGAATGGGCCCAGTGTTTGAAACGATCCACCGCATAGGTCAATCCGGAAGTCGTCTCGGTCAGGTAGGGCGTGTCGATTTGTTCGACGTTGCCAAGGCAGATGATCTTGGTGCCTGGTCCGGCGCGTGTGATCAGGGTCTTCATCTGTTTGGGCGTGAGATTCTGGGCCTCGTCGACGATTACGTAGCGATTGAGGAAGGTGCGGCCACGCATGAAGTTCATGGCGCGGATCTTGATCCGCGACGCGAGCAGATCATTGGTCGCCGCGCGACCCCAGGCGCCACCCTCTTGCGGTGAAGTCAGCACTTCGAGGTTGTCGGTCAGTGCCCCCATCCACGGGGTCATTTTTTCTTCCTCGGTTCCAGGCAGAAATCCGATGTCCTCGCCCACCGACACCGTCGCTCGGGTCATGATGATTTCGCGATAACGTTGCTGGTCCATGACTTGGGCCAAGCCTGCAGCGAGTGCGAGCAAGGTCTTGCCGGTTCCGGCCGTGCCGAGCAGGCTGACAAAATCGACATCGGGGTCCATCAAGGCATTGAGCGCGAAATTCTGCTCGCGATTGCGCGCCTGGATTCCCCAGATCGTATGCGAGCCGCTGAAATAGTCATCGACGATCTGCAGGATAGCCTTGCCGTTGGCCAGGCTCATCACGCGAAGCTCAACCTCATTTTCACCGGGCAGATACAGAAACTGGTGAGGGTGCCAGTCTTCCTTGTCCGACAAGGTGACTTCGTAAAATGTATGTCCGCGCTCCGACCAAGAGCGCAGGTCGGCATGGCGCTCCCAGAAATCCGCAGGCAACTCGTTGTGTCCGGCATACAGCAGGCTGAAATCATCGAGGGCGCGGTCGTTTTCATAGTCCTCGGCGGTAATGCCCGCGATCGAGGCCTTGATGCGCAGGTTGATGTCCTTGGTGACGAGTACCACCGGGATATCGGGATGGGCATCACGCAGCGCGACGACCGAGGCCAGAATCAGGTTGTCTGGAACGTGCCGCTTCTTGCCATTGCCGCTCTCGGCGATCTGGGTCTGGAAATACAGGCGGCCAACCCTGGCGGTTCGATCGAGCCGGAGTCCTTGCGGCAGTTGCAGATCGAGTCCGTCCTCGATCTTTCGGGTCTTGTCGTTCTCGATCAGCTCATTGATGAAACGGCTGACCTGGCGCGCGTTGCGGGATACTTCCGACTGTCCCTTTTTTGCGGCGTCCAGTTCTTCCAGCACGGTCATCGGAATGAAGACGTCGTGCTCCTCGAACCGGAACAGGGACGTCGGGTCGTGCATCAGCACGTTGGTGTCGAGTACGTAGATGCGTTTGCCTCGAGTCATGCACGAGCCTCGTTGGGTGGGACGGAAGAGTAGCTACGCCGCGTAGGCGGGCAGAAGGGGGCGTGGCGGTTGCTGCGTCGTCTCACACTCTTGCCAATTGCTCCAGAACGGCCGCGGCATGGCCGGGAACCTTCACGGCACGCCATTCGGCGCGCAGGATTCCCTCCGGGTCGACAAGAAAGCTACTGCGCACGACGCCCAGGTGACGTTTGCCGTAGAGCATCTTTTCATGGATGACATCGAATGCCGTGCACCAGGTTTCGTCGGTGTCTGCGATCAGTTCGAACGGAAGCTCCTGCTTCGCCCGGAAGCGCGCGTGCGAGGCGACGGAATCACGCGAGATCCCAAGAATCTCACAATTGTGTTCAAGAAAACGGCCGTGCAGGTCGCGAAAATCACCGGCCTCGGTCGTGCAACCCGGGGTTGCATCGCGCGGATAGAAATAGATCACTACCCACTTTCCGAGCAGTGAGCTCAAGTCCAGTGTGTCGCCCGAATCGGTCTCGCCCTTGAGTTCGGGCAGCCGTTTGCCAATCGCGACTGATTTCTTTCCGCTCATGCTGGTTTGCCGGTCTCCTTCAGAATTTCATCGGATCCATGATCGCATCGAGATTCAATCCGTCGCAGAACTCGAGGAAATCATCGCGCAACGCGGCCAGGTGCATCGTGTTCGGAATGCCGATCGTGATCTGGGCGGAAAACATGTCGGCCCCGGTCTGCATTGCGCAATAGCGCGTCGAATTCAGCTGCTCGATACTGATATTGTGCCCTGCGAAAAACTCGGCGAGCTGGCTCAGAATGCCTGGCCGATCGGCGGCAATCACCTCGACGACATACGGTAACTGGTTGCTCTGTTGCTGCTTGGCGCTCGTCCGATGATGGGACAGTCGCAATTCTCCGTCGCGATCGAGCTTGGCCAGCGCGTTTTCGAGTTTGGCAATCGCATCCCAGGAGCCCTGGGCGAGCACCTGGACACTGAGTTCAGCGCCCAGCGCGGCGACACGCGCTTCGGCTACGTTGCAGCCGCAATCAGTAACGCGCTTGCTGACCGCAAAAAGCGGGGAGTGCTCCGGAGAAGCAAATACGCTCACCAACAGGTAATTGTCGTTTGCGCCTGGACGGGACGCTCGGTCGCTGGGGATCTGCTTACCTGCCTGCTTCACGGCTTCATGGGCGCTGCTGCTGCAGTCGGAGCGACTGTTCCGGCAGGATACTGTCCGCCCACTGGGGTCGCAAGCGAGATGGTGCAGCGGGCCAATCTGCCGCGGCGGGCGGATGGACTTCGCTGCGGGTTCCCCCTAACATCCGGCGTTCTCGTACGTGCACATTCCCTTGCCCTTGAAACTCACCGGTAGCATCTGCGCACTCGCGACGCCGTTCCGCGCCAGCGACGATGCGCTTGACCTGGACGCGTTCGCACGCCTGATCGGATTCCAGGTCCGATCGGGGACGCGTGGCCTCGTCGTCGCGGGCTCCACAGGCGAGGGCACGGCGCTCGAAGCGACGGAATTCGCCACCCTGGTTGAGCTTGCCCGGCGCGAAATCGGAGATCGCGTTCCACTCCTCGCGGGCAGCGGCATGCAGTCGACCCGCAAGACGATCGAACAAACCCGTCTCGCTGCATCGGCCGGTGCCGACCTGGCCCTCGTGGTCACGCCTGCCTATGTGCGACCAACTCAGGAAGGCCTCTACCGGCATTTCTCAGAGGTTGCCGAGAAGGGCGGTTTGCCGATCATGCTGTACAACGTGCCATCGCGTTCGGCTTGCGATCTATTGCCTGAAACAGTCGCACGCCTGCAATCGCATTCCGCCATCATGGGCATCAAGGAAGCGCGTGCCGATGAGGAGCGCATGCGCGATCTGATCAGCCTGGCAGGCGAATCATTCGCCGTCTTTTCAGGTGACGATCCCACCTGTGCGCGGGCCATTCTGGCTGGTGCCGCCGGCGTGGTCTCGGTCGCGGCCAATGTTGCTCCGGCGGCAATGCAGGCACTTTGCCTGAGTGCTACGCGGGGGGATGTCGAGGACACGCAAAAACTAGACCAGCGTCTGCATGACCTTTTCGAAGTCCTCGCGGTCGAACCGAATCCAATACCGCTCAAATGGTGTCTGCAACGCCTTGGTTTCGGAACCGATCACCTGCGCCTGCCGCTGTTGTCGCTGGGTGCGGCGTATCATGCCCGGGCCGAACGCGTCCTCAATGAATCCGGTTTGCTTGAATCTCCGCATCGAGCGGGTTGATTCGACCCCAATGAAAATGGAAGCCACAACGTGAAACGAATCCTTCCCATCGCCGTTTGCGCCATTTTTCTGCTGCCCTTGCTGGGCGGTTGCGGGATGATTCGAGCCAAATTCGGCAACAAGAGCGATGCCTACAAGAACAGCACGCAGACACGCCCGCTCGAAGTGCCGCCCGATCTGGATTCTCCGAATCGAACCGGAGCGCTCGTCATTCCGGGGCCGAGCGCGTCAACGGGTACTGCAGTCAGTGTCAGCGCCGCTCCGGCCGCCATCATCGTGCCATCCAGCGCGCCACCGCTCGAGGCACAGAGTCTGGCCGGCGAGGGGTTTCAGGTTGCCGACAGTCTCGCCAACACATGGCGTCGAACCGGCCTTGCGCTCGAACGTTCGGGCGTGGCCACGATCCAGTCGCGTGATGAAACCGCGAGAACCTACGAGATCAGCGCCGTTGGCAAGAAAACGCGCTCACCGGGTTTGATGAAAAAGGTTCTCACCCTTGGAATGGCCAAAGACAAGAGCGTCAGCAGCACGGTGGGGCTTCGTGTCCGTGTCAGCGGTAGCGACGGCGCGAGCAAGGTGACCGTGGAAGGTGCTGTCGGTGAATCGGGTGCCGGTGCGGCACGCCAAGTGCTGGAAACCCTGCGTCAGCGCATGAGCTGATTTCGAACTGCGCATGGATCCGGAATCGACCCGAATCGGGTCGATTGATCAGCGCTCGAGCAACGGCAGCTTGTTCGGCTTGCCGTCCCATTCCTTGGCATCTTCTGGCGCATCAATGCGTTCGGTCAACACGGGCCAGATCTTTGACAGATCGGCATTGAGTTGGATGAAGGCTTCCTGGCCGGCCGGCACGTCATCCTCCGGATAGATCGCATTGATCGGACATTCCGGCTCGCACAAGGTGCAATCGATGCACTCTTCCGGATCGATGACGAGGAAATTCGGGCCTTCATGGAAGCAGTCCACTGGACAGACTTCGACGCAGTCGGTGTACTTGCACTTGATGCAGTTCTCGGTGACAACGAAAGGCATGATCGAAGCCGTCTCTCTTGCGAATGGCGGCCAGTCAGGCCGCTGGGTGACTCGGCAATCATCGGATTGCGCCCGAGTGGCGCTCCCTACGAGGTTCGAACTCGTGTTCCCGCCTTGAGAGGGCGGTGTCCTGGGCCACTAGACGAAGGGAGCGGTGTCTGGGACAAACCGCACGGGGCGCGTAGTATAACGAATTCGTAACCACGAACAATTCCCGAGCGATGTCCTTGAACTTGAATGTGATTGTCGAATGAGCCTGACTGCATCGTCGGCACCTCCCCATATTGCCCCCGAGCATGCGCTGGTTCCGCGGATCATCCCGCGCGCGGAGCACGGAATCTCGCGCAAGAATATTTCCAACGGTGCGTTGCGCGTCCTCTACCGGTTGCATGAATCCGGCTACAAGGCGTTCCTGGTTGGCGGCGCCGTGCGTGATCTTCTGCTAGGCGGCCATCCGAAGGATTTCGACGTTGCCACAGATGCGACGCCGGAGCAGACCCGTGCATTATTTCGCAACTGCCGCCTGATCGGTCGACGGTTTCGGCTCGCGCATGTCGTGTTCGGGCGCGAGATTGTGGAGGTCGCGACGTTTCGCGGAATCGGTGAAGTGGGCGACATTGATCGTCATGTGGTTGATGGGCGCATCGTCCGTGACAATGTCTATGGCGGCATCGAGGAAGATGCGATCCGCCGCGATTTCACGATCAATGCGCTTTACTACGATATCGCTGATTTCAGCGTGCGCGATTATGTCGGCGGCATCGAGGATCTGCGTCAGCGCCGAATGCACCTGATTGGCGACCCCGCGCAACGCTATCGTGAAGATCCGGTGCGCATGCTGCGTGCCGCGCGTCTGGCCGCCAAGCTCGATTTCAGCCTGTCTACGGAGACAGAGGCGCCAATTGCCGAACTCGCTCCGTTGCTGGCTGATGTCGCACCCGCGCGCCTGTTCGACGAGTCACTCAAGCTGTTTTTGGCCGGGCACGGCCTTCAAAGCCTGCGCCAGTTGCATCGGCTGGGCTTGCTGAGTCAGCTTTTCCCTGCGACGGCGGCGGCTCTGGCTGGTCCGAACAGTGCGACGTTTGGCCGCCTGCTGGGCTATACGTTCACGAGTACCGATGAGCGGATCCGCAGTGACATGCCGGTTGCTCCGGCATTCCTGTTTGCGGCGATGTTCTGGGAGCCTGTTCGAGCCCTGGCTGACAAGCTGGTCGATGGCGGGACTGATGCTGGCGTCGCCTGGACCGCCGCAGTCGATCGGATCATGCACCAGCAGGCCGCGCGGGTGGCGATCCCGAAGCGCTTCACGATGGCAATGGAGGAAATCTGGTCGCTGCAATCGCGCTTTGAGCAGCGTCAGAAGAAACGCGTCATGCGCCTGCTTGCCCATCCACGTTTCCGCGCAGCCTTTGATTTCCTCGTTTTGCGCTCACACGATGAGCCCGACCTCTCCGAGCAAGTCGCATGGTGGACGGAAGCCCAGCAGCTCGATGGCGAAGATCTTTCGCAGCGGCTTGCCGTGGCCAGCACCCCGCGCGTCGAAGGCGATCCGACCAAGAAGCGCAAGCGTTCTCGTCGACGCAAGCCGAGTGGCAGCTCCTCTGCGAAAGATGCAGCGGTGGAGAGTGCTTCCGAGTGATTGGCGTAATCGCCTACATTGGGCTGGGCAGCAATCTTGACGATCCGGTGAAGCAGTTGCGCAAGGCGCTTGACGAACTGCGGCGCATGCCCGGTTCAAGCCTGCTGCGTCAGTCCAGCTTTTACCGGACCGCGCCATGGGGCAGCGTCGAGCAGCCGGATTTCGTCAATGCCGTCGCCGAGGTTCGGACTGTTCTGGCACCCGGTGAACTGCTCGATGAGCTGCTGAATATCGAACGTCGCGCCGGTCGGGTGAGAGGCGGTGAGCAGTGGGGACCTCGCATCATCGACCTCGACCTGCTTGTCCATGGCGATTCAAAAATTGATGAGGATGGCCTGTGCGTGCCGCATCCGCGAATGCTTGAGCGCGCCTTTGTGCTCGTGCCGCTGGCCGAGCTGGATGCGTCGCTGCGGTTGCCGGAGTATGGCTGTATCGCAGACCATCTTGTTCAGCTGGATACCAGTCATTGTCAACGAATCGCAACTGACCGGAAACCTTGACGAACGGCTGGGTTAGCATGCCACTGTTCGCTCGCGGCCTTACTCCCTGAAAGCACACGCCGATGTACACAAACACGCCGAATTCCAAGCAGCGCGCCGCCATTACCGTCCCCGCTCTGCGCCAACGCAAGGCCGATGGCGCGAAGATCGCCATGTTGACCTGCTACGACGCGAGCTTTGCGGCGCATTTCGATGCGGCGGGGGTCGATGCGGTGCTCGTCGGTGATTCGCTGGGCATGGTCATCCAGGGCCAGGCCAGCACCTTGCCGGTAACTCTCGAGCACATGGTCTATCACACGGCTGCCGTGTCACGCGGTTTGCACGCGCCACTGCTCGTCGCCGATCTGCCATTCATGAGTTATCGCGACGTGCCGACCGCCATGGTGTCGGCCACCCGGTTGCTGGCCGAAGGCGGTGCGGCGATGGTCAAGCTCGAAGGTGCTGGCTGGGTTCTCGATGTGATCAAGGCGTTGAGTGAGCGTGATGTTCCGGTGTGTGCCCATCTCGGCCTGACCCCGCAATCAGTGCACAAGCTTGGTGGTTATCGTGTGCAGGGCAAGCTCGCCGATGAGGCCAAGCGCCTGCTCGACGAGGCCCATGCCGTGGCTCAAGCCGGCGCTGAACTGCTGGTTCTCGAATGCGTGCCAGCCGAACTGGCAACCCGGATCACGGCCGAGATTCCGATTCCAACCATTGGCATCGGCGCAGGCGCGGGATGCGATGGTCAGGTACTCGTGCTCTACGACATGCTCGGCATCACGCCGGGGCGCCGGCCGCGGTTCAGCAAGGATTTCCTGCACGGCCGGGATTCCATCGATGCCGCTCTTGTCGCCTATGTCGAGGCCGTGCAAGGGTCAATTTTTCCCGGCGCCGAGCACACCTACTGAGTCGCTCCATGTTGATCATCCGGAAAATCGATGAACTGCGCGCCTTGCTCCGCGACCGACGCCGCAGCGGCCAGCGCATTGGTTTTGTGCCGACCATGGGCAACCTGCATGCCGGGCACTATTCGTTGATTGCCAATGCAAGGGAGCGCTGCGATTTTGTCGTTTCGAGCATCTTCATCAATCCGGCCCAGTTCGGTGTCAACGAGGATTTTTCGCGCTATCCGCGGACCCCGGAACAGGATGCGTTCGGACTTGACGAGAACGGATGCGATCTCCTGTTTCTGCCCGATGTCGAGACGATCTATCCGCTGGGTGCCAGTCGCGCCGTTCGTGTGCATGTCCCGGAACTTGGCGACATTCTCGAAGGGGCAAGCCGACCCGGTCATTTCGATGGGGTTGCAACCGTGGTCGCGCGCCTGTTCAACATGGTTCAACCCGGTGTAGCCGTTTTCGGCAGCAAGGATTTCCAGCAGTTGCTCGTGATCCGACGCATGACGCTCGATCTCGGCTTTCCGGTCGAGATCATTGCGGCGCCGATCATCCGCGAAGCCAATGGCCTTGCCATGAGTTCGCGAAATCAGTATCTCGATGCCAGTCAACGCGTGCACGCCGCGGCCATCCACGCGACCCTGTGCTGGATGGCTGCTCAACTCGACGACGCGGTGGAATCCGTGGCCGAAATCGAGGCCGCAGCCATGCAGCGCCTGACTAATGCCGGGTTCAAACCGGACTATGCGGTCATCCGCAGCGCCGCGAATCTTGCAGAGCCGTTCCGCGCAGACGGCGAGGGGGCCGTGCTCCTGATTGCGGCAAGGCTTGGCTCTGTCCGCCTGATCGACAATCTTGAACGGGATGCCCTGGAAGGGGTGCCGAAAGCACACTGAAACTGGGCTGCGTGTCCGAGTCGTGGGTTCGAGTGTGACGTGTATGGCACTTCGCAACATCGTGTGGTAGGATTACAACCGTCCTCGGGGTTTTTGCAACG
>JBDTCQ010000069.1:0-6050 GCA_039923515.1 Dokdonella sp. | reverse complement strand
GATTCAGTCCGTGCGCGGCATGGGCTACCGGTTGCTATCAAGCCCATGACTCTCATGCGGTTTTCCTTGCGGCAGCGAAGCACCCTCGCGTTCACTCTGATGGGGTTCGTGCTCAGCGCATTGTTCGCGCTTGCAACAAGCTGGGCGGCTGATGATTACGAGTCCACCATGGTGGCGGAAATCCTGAAAAGCCAAGCCGAGGATTACGGCGCGCGCCTCGCAATCGATCCAGACATCACATTGCCCAGAACACGACGCCTGAGTGGCTACCTGCGTCGAGGGAGTGAAGCTGGCAACATTCCAGTCGTATATGCAGGTTTGCAACCCGGCTTTCATGAAGCAGATCGAATCGACGGGTCGGAAGCTCACATCGGCGTGTTTGATACCGTTGCCGGGAGATTGGTCTTCGTTATCGACGTCAGTGCGATTGAAAGTTTCGAGCGACACCTCAATTGGATGATTGCAGCAGTCCTTGTTCTCGGAACGGCGCTATCGGGTTGGCTAGGATGGATATTCGCTGGCGGTGTATTGCGACCGGTGCGAGCTCTGGCGAACGCTGTCGATGCATTGCCAACCCAGCCGAAACAGACTGAGCTCGCAGGATCGATCAGCGACGATGCGCTGGGTCGTTTGGCTGGCGCAATAGATCGATACCAATCCCGGCTGGTCGCTGCGGATGCATACGAGCGCGATTTTTACGCAGATGCCAGTCATGAGCTGCGCACGCCCATCACCGTTGTACGGGGTGTTGCGGATGTGCTTGTTGACGATCCCAGTGTCGATGCGGGTATGAGGCGGCGGCTGCGACGACTTGATCGGGGTGTGAGGGAGCTGACTGATTTGCTTGACTTGCTGTTTGGCATGGCACGTCGCCGCACGCCACAAAGCGAGACCGTGAGCGCGACGGCGTTGATCCAGGCTGCAGCCAGTTCGCTATCTGGCGACCAAGACGGCGGGGGCGTGCTTGTGGACGTTGATGTTAGGGCCTGCGGCAGCTTGTGCGTGCCGTGGCATGAAGGCCTGTTGCTGTTACGGGCCGCAATTCGTCGAGTCGTCCCTGCAGAAACGGCAGGCACCTTGCAGGTTCGGGTACAAAACCTAGTGATCGACTTGGTTTTTTTTCCTGAGAATGGAATTCTGGTTGAAGACGTCGCATCCGATTCGATCCGCAGCGACATTGGGCGCATGCCGCGACTGGCATCACGGCTTGCCGAAGAGATGAACTGGCATTTCGAGAATCTGCAAGCTGATCGGTCCCAAAATGGCGGGCTACGTCTGTGCCTTCCAGAAGCGAGCGTTCCCACAGCCATCAAAGCGCCGCCGGTGTCCTGATGACTCTTGCCTTTGACATTCAAGACTTTCGCCGGCGAATAGTGCGAAGTTTGTTGTCTAGTAAAAGAGCAGGCAAGCAGCTACGACGAGTGTTGCCGAGAAGGGGTATTCACCGGATCGTGGTCCTGCGTCCGAATCATCGGCTAGGCAATACCCTATTGCTGACGCCATTGCTATCGGAGTTGGAGCGTCTATATCCCGGTGCAGAGGTCGATATCCTCGCGGCTGGTGGAGCGGCATCGGAAGTATTCAGGATGCACGACTGCGTTCGCAATTTGTGGGTTCTTCCGCATAGGCTGGTGCGACATCCGCTCGCTTCCTGGCGGACACTTCGCCGGATGCGGCTGCAGCACTACGACCTGGCGATTGATCCTTGTGTCGGTTCGCAAAGTGGCCGGCTGTTCCTGTCCATCGCCAAGGCAAGGCACAAACTGGGGTTTGAGCAGCTCGGAATGGATGGCGGCGTGACATGCAACATTCCTGTCCCGCCACAACTTACCCATATGGGCCAGCTTCCGGTCTACTTGTTGCGCAGTGCCTGCCAGGAAGACATCACCTCAGGTGTTTACCCGGGATTGGACGTCCGTTTGAGCAGCGACGAGCAGGGCAAGGGGCGGGAGCGTCTGCGCCAGCTGATGGAAGGGGTGCCTGAGTGCGCAGGGCCGGTCATTGCATTGTTCGGCGATGCGACAGGCAGCAAAGTTTTTCCAGAGGCATGGTGGATTGAAATGATCCAGCGCCTGCATCAGTTGCGCCCGGACCACAGGTTCATCGAAATCGTTCCTGTCTCAGGTACCTCCAAATTCGGCAATGCTTATCCGGTCTATTACTCCACTTCGATTCGGCGAATGGCCGCCGTGATGGCGGCATCGGATTTCGTGATTAGCGCTGATTGCGGGGTGATGCACCTAGCGGCTGCTTCTGGTGCGCCTACTGCTGGGCTCTTCAGTGTTACCAAACCGTTGCAGTACGGCCCGTATGGTGGAAGGAATTTTTACGTATCCGCTGACAATAAAACTGCCATGGCCATCGCGGAGGACGTTGACCGACTCTGGAGCAACAGCGAGATTAACGTGGGTCATCCGGTGGCATCGGTGGTGACTGACGATGTGCAGCGCTATGAATGTGTTGACGACGTTGGTAGTGCCTCGCCCACCGCAGCATCAGCGAGCGAGTCAGGCGGGTGCCTTTGGGTAAATTCATGAGCCGACTATTTCGCAAGAATATTTTCAGCTGCGGATATTCGACATTCGTCGCAGCGTTTGTCATTGCCAATCTCGTGTTGTTCGGTTGGCCGCTGTATTCCTTTGCCGCCTCTACCACTCATGCGACCTCATGGACGGGGATGGTAAACCTGCTTGTCTTGACCGGCCTGCAGGCCGTGCTGATGGTGCTGGCGTTGACGGCGGTGTCGTTGCTTTCGCTGCGGGGAATGAAAGGCATCTGCGTTGCCTTGTTGATCGGCAATGCCATCGCGCTGTACTTCATCAACACGTATCACGTCCTGCTGGACAAGACGATGATCAGTAACGTGTTCGATACCGATCGTCAGGAAGCTATCGGCCTGTTCCACCCCAAGCTCATGGCATACCTGCTGGTGATGGGCCTGGTGCCTGGCCTAATCGTCATCAAGACGACCATCGTCGGCTCCAGCCGTCCCAAGCGCCTGCTCTTGCTTGTGGTGACGGCCGTGTTCGGCTGCGTGATGGTGTATGCAAGTTCCTCCACGTGGCTTTGGTTCGACAAGGGAGGCAAGCGGCTGGGCGGATTGATGTTGCCATGGTCGTATATCGCAAATTCGGTGCGCTATTTCGAAGATCGCGCCGCTGCCGACCGTCAACAGACGCCGCTGCCGCCGCTGCACTTTACTGCCAGCTCAATACCTGCACGCAAGACCATCGTGGTACTGGTGATTGGCGAGTCGGCGAGGGCAGCCAATTTTTCGCTATACGGATATAACAGGACCACCAATCCCGAACTTGCGCGGACGAGCGTGACCGCATTTCCCGATGCGCACGCATGCGCCACGTACACGACTGCCGCCGTGCGCTGCATGTTGTCGCACCTGGGGAGTGCCACGCCGGCGCAAGTGAGTGAGGAAACGCTGCCGAATTACCTGCAACGCGAGGGCGTGCAGGTTATCTGGCGGACCAACAACTGGGGCGAGCCGCCGCTAAAAGTTAGCCTTTACCAGCGTCTGGATGACATCCGCAAAACCTGTTCCGGCGAGCAGTGCAACGACCCGAACTTCGACGGGGCGCTGCTCCACGGACTCAAGGAGATGCTCACACGTTCAACGTCAAGCCGCATCTTCGTGGTCCTGCACCAAACAGGCAGTCATGGCCCGACTTATTCCCGTAAGTATCCGCCGGCATTTGGCCACTTCAAGCCGGTATGTGAATCGGTGGATCTGAGTCAATGCAGCCAGCAATCGCTGGTCAATGCCTACGACAACACCATCGTCTATACCGATCACGTCCTCGCCGAGACCATAAAACTCCTGCAGTCGGTGCCAAACAGTGCGTCCACGATGCTCTATATGTCTGATCACGGCGAATCATTGGGGGAGCATGGCTTCTATCTGCATGGAGCGCCCAATTCCATCGCCCCGGATGTGCAGCGAGCAGTGCCATTCCTGATATGGATGTCACCTGCCTTTAGTGAATCGAGGGCGATCTCTGCAAAGGACATCCTGGCCCGTCCCCCCTTTGGTCCCGACAACATTTTCCACAGTGTGCTGGGTGCGTTTGGGGGCAGCAGCACCATTTACAACCCGCGACTTGACGTGTTCAGTCGCGCAAACGGAACACACGCTGATGGAGCCAGCTCGTATGCAGACTAAACCCTACCTCTCCAGAGTCCTGTGGCTGCTGGGCGTGGCCTCGTTTCTTGCCAGTACGTTTTATCCCACTGACTTGGCGAGCTACACCGCCGGGTTAGGTATATCCCAAGCCCCGCAAACGGTTTACGACGTTGATCACTACGGGAGGTTTTTCAACACTGCGTTGCAAATTGGCCTGCCACTGTTGCTTCGTGACAAGGCCGGCATGATCGAATTGGTGAAGGTAGCAGTGGCCACGACGCTGGCAACGCATGCACTCAAACATGCCTTGAACAACGTCGACATCATGGGAACCCGCTTGGGACAACGGCCATTTTCGCCCAATAGCAGCTTGAACATGCCGTCCGGGCATTCTTCCATGGCATCGTGCGCCGCATACTTCGTATCCAGGCGGTATGGCTGGAAGCTGGCTTTCCTTGTCCTGCCAGTCCTGCTGCTGACCATGTTCGCCCGTGTCAGCCTGGATGAGCACACGATTTCAGCAGTCATATCCGGCGCCCTTCTGGGGATTTTTGTCTCTGCAGTTTTCACCACTCCTTACCGAAAGCGCGCTAGCAGGAACAGTGATGCGGCTGCAGTAACGCCCTAGATACATTCACCTGCGAGCGGCTCGGGCGCGCAGGTGTCTCAGGCGGTAATCAGCAAGACCGGTGGTAGCGCTAACCGCTTCATGCGGAATCCTTGGCAAATACAATCCTGACCTCGAGGCCCGGCGCTGCGTCGCGCAGCTCCAGTTGCGCCCCGTGCGCGTCTGCGATCGCTTTGACCAGACTCAAGCCAAGCCCGTTGCCCGGCGTCGAGCGTGCTGCTTCAAGCCTGACGAACCGGTCGAGGACGCGCTGATGGTCTTGGTCGGGAATGCCAACGCCGTTATCGCGCACGAACATCGTGGGATGGCCATCCTTGTATGTGGCCCCAAGTTCGATGCGACTTGAGGCGGGCGTGTGGCGCAATGCGTTCTGGATCAGGTTGATGCACGCCTGCGCCAGCAATTCCCTGTCGCCGTGAACAAGTACGGGCTTGCCGTCAGCGATGGTCAGCAGTATGTGGCCGCAATCTTCGGCGAGTGGATCGTGGGTTTCAGCCAAGTCGCGAACCAGCTCGCTGAGATCAAGAAGACCGAAATGCCGCTTTAGATCGGCATGTTCCAGTTCCGAGATGCGCAACATCGCGGCGAACAGACTGAGCAGCTCGTCGCTTTTTTCGATGGCGACTTCGATCATCTCGCCTCGTGTGGCATCGGGACTATCGCGTAGACGCTCGAGATGGCTGCGCAGGTGGCTCAACGGCGTGCGCATGTCGTGTGCAAGGTCGGTCGTGACTTGCTGGAGGTTGCGAAGCAATGCAGCGATGCGATCAAGCATGGCATTGAGCGAAGCTGCAAGCTGGTCGAATTCGTCGCCGTGCCTGCCAACTTGCGCGCGCCCAGTGAAATCCCCCGATGAAAACGCGCGCGAGCCCATGGCGATGCGTTCCAGCCGACGCTTCAGGTACCGCCCTAGGACGAGTGCGAAAACAGTCGCGATGACCAGCATGGCCAGGAAGCCGAAGCTGAAGACCGTCAGGATTGTCTTGGCAATTGCTTCTACCGGTTCAAGATCGGCGGCAACCACCAAAAAATGTCCGTTGGACAGCGTTGTCACGAGTGCACGGCCAGAATCGATCCCCTCCGCAGGGTCGCGAAAAGAAATTCGCTGCCAGCCGGGACTGGGCATGGGCGTCTCGAGGGCGCCTGCCAGCTTGCGTCCATCCTGATCAAATACCGCGAAGGCGAGCGTATTGGAGGCGCTTCGTTCGCGTTCTCCAATCGACTCGGTGAGACCGTCCATTCCATCATCGGCATAGCTGGCCAAGAGACTGACGTTGCCCTGCTGGA
>JBDTCQ010000068.1:0-2873 GCA_039923515.1 Dokdonella sp. | reverse complement strand
CGAGTTGGTCGCCAAGGTGCGCACGCGCGCCAGCAAGCAAAGCGCGGTCGAATCGTTCATGCGCCAGTACGATCTTTCCAGCGAGGAAGGCGTGCTGCTGATGTGCGTCGCCGAAGCGCTGCTGCGTATCCCGGACAGCGCAACCGCGGACAAGCTGATCCGCGACAAGCTCGGCGAAGCAAACTGGAAGAAGCATGTCGGCGCCAGTGAGTCGTTGTTCGTGAATGCTTCCACCTGGGGCCTGATGCTGACCGGCGAGCTGGTACAACTGGCCGAGGAAACGCGTTCCAACTTCGTCGGCGCCTTGCGTCGCCTGGTTGGTCGTGCCGGCGAACCGGTGATCCGTCTGGCCGTGCGCCAGGCCATGCGCATCATGGGCCATCAGTTCGTCATGGGCCGCACAATCAAGGAAGCTCAGGATCGCTCGGCCCAGAAGGCCAACGCGGCCTACCGCTATTCCTACGACATGCTCGGCGAAGCCGCGCTGACCAAGGCCGATGCCGAGCGCTATATGCAGGCCTACCGCGATGCGATTGGCGCGCTCGGCAAGCGTGGCCCGTGGAAAGACGTGCTCGATGCACCGTCGATCTCGGTCAAGCTCTCCGCGATCCATCCACGCTACGACGTGGCCAACCGTGCCCGCGTGCATGCCGAGCTGACCCCGCGCGTACTCGAACTCGCCCAGTTGGCCAAGGCCAACGCAATCGGCATGACCGTCGATGCCGAAGAGGCCGATCGCCTCGAACTTTCGCTCGACGTCATTGGCGAGGTCTTCGCCGATCCATCATTGGAAGGCTGGAACGGATTCGGGCTTGCCGTGCAGGCCTATCAGAAACGTGCGCCGTACGTGATCGACTGGCTCGCCGATACCGCGCGCAAGGCCGGACGGCGCTGGTGCGTGCGCCTGGTCAAGGGCGCCTATTGGGATTCCGAGATCAAGCGCGCCCAAGAACTTGGCCTCAGCGGCTATCCGGTGTTCACGCGCAAATCAAATACGGATGTCTCCTACCTGGCCTGCGCCAAGCGGATGTTCGAGGCCGGTGCCGATCTGATCTATCCGCAGTTCGCCACCCACAACGCGCACACCATCGCCGCCGTACACCACTACGCGCGCAACCGTCCGTATGAATATCAGCGCCTGCACGGCATGGGCGGCGATCTATATGGCGAGGTGATCGGCAAGAAAAATCTCAACGTGCCGTGCCGGGTCTACGCGCCGGTTGGCAGCCATGAAGATCTGCTGCCGTATCTGGTTCGTCGTCTGCTTGAAAACGGCGCCAACACGAGCTTCGTCAATCGCGTCGTCGATGAGAACGTACCGATCCGCGACCTTGTCGCCGATCCCTGCGAACTCGTGCGCCATCTCGAGTCCAAGCCGCATCCCCGCATCCCCCAGCCGATCGCACTGTTCGGCGAACAACGGAAGAATTCCATGGGCGCCAATCTTGCCAACGACAACGAACTCAAAGCCCTCGCCGAAAGCGTCAACGCCGCGCGCAAACCGTGGCTGGCAGAACCGCTGGTGCCAGGCTGCACGTTGAGCGGCGAAGCGCGCGAAGTCACTGATCCGGCTGACCGTCGTCGTGTCATTGGACAGAGCCGCGGTGCCGATGTCGCGGTTCTTGAAAAGGCCCTGGGCAATGCCGTCGCTGCCCACGATGGCTGGAACGCCCTGCCCGCGGTCAGCCGCGCCAAGATCCTCGAACACACCGCCGATTTGCTGGAAGCGCGCCGCGGCGAATTCATCGCGCTGTGCGTACGCGAAGCCGGCAAGACCATGTCGGCGGCGATTGCCGAAGTGCGCGAAGCGGCGGATTTCCTGCGCTATTACGGCGCCATGGCGCGCAAGCTGTTTGCGCATCCGGAGATTCTTCCCGGACCGACCGGTGAATCGAACGAGTTGTTCCTGCACGGTCGGGGCGTGTTCGTCTGCATCAGCCCATGGAATTTCCCGCTGGCCATCTTCATGGGCCAGGTTGCCGCTGCGCTCGCCGCCGGCAACAGCGTGCTTGCCAAGCCGGCTGACCAGACCACCCTGATTGGCTACGCCGCGGTCAAGTTGCTGCATGAGGCTGGCATCCCCGAGAACGTCCTCCAGTTCGTCCCATGCAAAGGTTCAGTGCTCGGCAACTCGCTGCTGACCAAGCCGGAGGTTGCCGGCGTCTGCTTCACCGGCTCGACTGAAACCGCCTGGACGATCAATCGCACCCTGGCCGCACGCGATTCCTCGATCGCCGCTCTGATCGCCGAGACTGGCGGCCAGAATGCGCTGATCGCCGACTCCTCGGCATTGCCCGAACAACTGGTCAAGGATGTCTGCGCCTCCGCATTCGATTCAGCCGGTCAACGCTGCTCGGCCGCACGCGTGTTGTTTGTCCAGGAAGACATTGCCGACAAGGTTATCGGCATGCTCAAGGGCGCGATGGCTGAACTGGTCATGGGCGATCCCGGCCTGCTCTCGACCGATGTCGGCCCGGTCATCGACGCGGCCTCGCACACGGTGTTGACCGACCATGCCGCACGCATGGATCGCGAAGCGAAATTGATCGGCGAAGTGGCCAGCAGCGAAGGCGCCGCGCACGGCACCTTTTTTGCCCCGCGCGCCTACGAAATTCCGCGTCTGGACATCCTGCACAAGGAAGTATTCGGCCCCATCCTGCATGTCCTGCGCTGGAAGGCCGATCAACTCGATGACGTCATTGACCAGATCAACGCGACCGGCTACGGCCTGACCCTCGGCATCCACAGCCGCATCAACGACACCATCGACCACATCGTCAAGCGTTCCAAGGTCGGCAACTGCTATGTCAACCGCAACCAGATCGGCGCGGTGGTCGGCGTGCAGCCGTTCGGCGGTGAAAACCTCTCGGGCA
>JBDTCQ010000067.1:0-2795 GCA_039923515.1 Dokdonella sp. | reverse complement strand
CGGCTTGGCATCTTCGCTGATGTCGGCGGAACGGATGCGCTCGATATGCAGGTGTGGAGTCTCCAGCTTGTCGTCGGCAACGACAATGACCTGGACCTCCTGACGCACTTCAATCTCGCTGAGCTGGCGGCGCTTTTCATTGACGAGGAAGTTGGCGACATCCGGTGGTGCCTGCACGAGCACCTGTCCGGTGTTCTCCTTCATGGCATGTTCTTCGACCAGGCGCAGGGCCGACAGTGAGAGCGATTCAACGCTGCGGATACGGCCATGGCCATCGCAACGCGGGCAGACGATCTGGGTGGCTTCACCGAGCGACGGACGCAGGCGCTGGCGTGACAGTTCAAGCAGGCCGAAGCGCGAGATGCGGCCGATCTGCACGCGGGCGCGGTCGACCTTCATGGCATCCTTGAGCTTGTCCTCAACTTCGCGCTGATGGCGCGGGCTGTCCATGTCGATGAAGTCGATGACGATCAGGCCACCGGCATCGCGGATGCGCAACTGGCGTGCGATTTCGGCGGCGGCTTCCAGATTGGTGTTGAACGCGGTGTCTTCGATATCGCTGCCCTTGGTCGCCTTCGACGAGTTGATGTCGATGGAGGTCAGGGCTTCGGTCTGGTCGATGACGATCGAACCTCCGGCGGGCAGGCGCACGGTGCGCTCGAACGCATTCTCGATCTGCGACTCGATCTGGAAGCGCGAGAACAGCGGTACAGTGTCCTGGTAGAGCTTGAGCTTGCGCAGGTTGTTCGGCATGACCTGCTGGACGAACTCGCGGGCGTCGTTGTAGAGCTCCTCGTGATCGATCAGGATCTCGCCAATATCGTTGCGCAGATAGTCGCGCAGGGCGCGGATAATCAGTTTCGACTCCTGGTAGATCAGGAACGGCGCAGGACGTGTGGTGGCCGCTTCGGCGATTGCCTTCCACAGTTGCAGCAGGTAATCGAGATCCCATTGCAGCTCTTCGGCTTCGCGTCCCATGCCGGCGGTGCGGATGATCAGGCCCATCTCATCGGGCAACTGCAGCTCATCCATCGCATCTTTCAGATTTTGCCGATCCTCGCCCTCGATGCGGCGCGAGACGCCACCGGCACGGGGGTTGTTCGGCATCAACACAAGATATCGGCCCGCCAAGCTGATGAAGGTGGTCAGGGCCGCGCCCTTGTTGCCGCGCTCTTCCTTGTCGACCTGGACGACGATGGTCTGTCCTTCCTTGATCAACTCGCGGATCCCGGCCTTGTTGGCATCCACTCCGGCAGTGAAGTACTGCTTGGAGATTTCCTTCATTGGCAGGAAGCCATGGCGTTCGCCGCCATATTCGATGAAGCAGGCTTCCAGCGAAGGCTCGACCCGGGTTATTCGACCCAGATAGATGTTGGATTTCTTTTGTTCGCGGGAGGGGATCTCGACATCGAGATCAAACAGGGTCTGGCCATCGACGATAGCCACACGCAACTCTTCACGCTGAGTTGCGTTGATCAACATACGCTTCATTGTCGTGTTTCCTTGCAGGCGCTCGAACCGCTGCCGCGCGTTGCGCGCTACCCGAAGGTTTCGCGCCGCGCGATCCGCTTGGACCGGAATACCGGCCGCGGGATCGCCTGTGTTTGTCAAAAAGCCGACGCTTTCCGGGCGTCAGCGCTCATTTGGTGCATGCGAGCCCGGAAACCCTTTGCCACCGCGAGGGCAGCAAGCAATCTCCGATTCGAACCGTTACGATTACCTGAGCTTTACCAACCTGCGTGTCCCTCAAACTTGAGTTCAGGCACCAGGGCTCGGGCAGACGTAACTGTCGAATGCGCCTATGAGTTGTCTCTGGATCCCGTGAATCGGGGCCGGATGACGGCGCGATACGCGGGCGGAGTGTAGCAGTCAGATCCGGATTTTTTCAATGAAGACACACACTTCGGCCAATTCCGCAGATTCGGCCTCGCCGGGCGTTCAGCTCGTCAAGGTCGATGAGGATCGCGACGGCCAGCGAATCGACAACTTCCTTTCCGGGCGCCTGAAGGGCGTTCCGCGCAGTCTGATCTACCGGATCCTGCGCACCGGGCAGGTCCGCATCAACGGTCGCAGGGCCAAACCCGACGTGCGCCTGAATGCCGGCGACGAGGTGCGCATTCCGCCTGTGCGGGTGGCGGAACGCGAGGATCCCGGCAAGCCCGCGCTCGGCCAGATGAACCGGGTCGAGGAGGCGATCGTGCATGAGGATCGTGATTTTCTGGTCCTGAACAAGCCCAGCGGGGTCGCCAGCCACGGCGGCAGCGGGATCAGTTTCGGTGCGATCGAGTTGCTGCGTTCCGCCCGACCCAAGGACACCCTGGAGCTTGTGCACCGGCTCGATCGGGATACCAGCGGCGTGCTCGTGTTCTCGCGCCGGCGCTCGGCCTTGACCGCTCTGCAGACGGTCATTCGCGAGGGCAGGGCGACCAAACGTTATATGGCCCTGTTGCAAGGCTGTCTGGCGCAGGCGCGCATTACCGTCAACGAACCGCTGCGAAAGTCGGTCCTGCAGGGTGGCGAGCGCATGGTTCGGGTCGATCCGGCGGGCAAGCCTTCGGTATCGCATTTGATCCGACAGCAGCAGTTTGCTGAAACCGCTCTTTGCGAGATCGCGATCGAAACCGGACGCACCCATCAGATCCGCGTGCATGCCGCGCACATCGGCCACGCTGTCGCAGGTGATGAGAAGTATGGCGAGCGCGCGTTCAACCAGCGCATGCGCGAGTTCGGCCTCAAGCGCCTGTTTCTGCACGCGATGCGTTTCGAGTTCGAGATTGGCGAGCGAAGCTACAGCT
>JBDTCQ010000066.1:0-9148 GCA_039923515.1 Dokdonella sp. | reverse complement strand
TGACCGATCAACACGCGGTGACCGTGCAAGTCGCGTGGCTGCGCGACCACCACCGCTATCCGAACTTTCTCATCGGCCAGCCGATCACCGACATCAATGGTGATCCGTTGCCAAACACCAATGCGAGCGACACAACGCGCGTTTTCCGCGCCAAGGGTTCCTACGTGTTCGACGCCCGCTACGGCGGCAGCCTGTCGTGGTTCAAGCAAACCGGAACGACCAACTCATTGCTGTATGACCCGACTCGGGTCTACGGCAACATCTCGGCCAATCCGGGCATCAGCGGCGAGACCCTCGAGGCCTTCTACATACCGGTGGAGAATCTGCGCCTCGGCGCGCAGTACACGCTGTATGACCGATACAACGGTGCCACACGCAACTACGATGGCCAAGGCCGCAACCCGGGTGACAACAACTCCCTGTTCTTCTACGCCTGGGTCGCGTATTGATGGATTCCGCTTTGGCCGGGCTACCGAACTCGAAGCGGCTTGCAAAGGCGCGGCGTCAGCGCTGATGTCGCGCCAGTTGCCTGATCCTGATTGGCGATCAACGGAGTGGCCGCTCGCCAGAGTCCGCCGTCTGGGCGAGTGCTGAAGCCGAGCGTTCTCGTCCGCGCAAACATGTGATCGCGTGTGCTCAGACCAAGTCGAGGCTGTGCTCAACCTCGTGCGGATTTTCTGGATCGAAGTGGCGGGTGAAACCGAGATCCTTTGCCAACGCCTGCATCTTGTCGTTGTCCGGATCGTCGATCGAGAACAAGCGCTTGAGGCCGCGTGCGCGGGCCACTTCGATGAGGCGGCGCATGAGCAGGGTGCCGATGCCGCGATGCTGCCAGTCGTCGGCGACGGTGATGGCACACTCACCCTCGGTGCGGTCGTCACCGGTCGCATAACGGCTGACACCAATCTCGACCTCCGATCCCTGATGGTCGATGGTGGCGATCAGGGCCATTTCGCGATTTAAATCCAGATCGGTCAGGCTTTTGAGCAATTCGTCGCTGGGCGCGTTGATGTGGCCGAGGAAACGCATGCGTCGCGCCTCCGGAGACATGCGCTCGATGAAATCGCGCTCAAGCTCCACATCGGCCTTGCTGATCGCGCGGATGAGCAGGTTCGTGCCATTGTCGAGGCTCTCGTTCCAGCGCAGGGATCCGGGATTGCCGCTGGCGTGGTTGGAAGGGTTCTCTGAAGAAGTCATGGAACGCACTCCATTGGGGGAAATTCCATGCTGCACCGATCGGCAGCGCGATCATTTGACCTGGATCAGACAGCGCGCAAGCGCCAACGTGTCTGCCCACGCCGCATCGCAGCGCACAGTGAACACGAAAGCGCGCCCGCCGGATTGACCCAGATCAGGAGCGCAAAGATGGCCTGGCGCTAAGCTCAGGGATGGATGGTTGCGGCGGCCTTCGGCTGAGCCCGTCGGCGGGTTTGTTGCTGTACTGTCTCGGCATGCCAATCCAGATTGAGTGCAAACACTGATGAACTCCGAACCGGAATCAGCGAAGCTATCGAAACCTGCTCGTGAGCATGACGATTTGCGCTTCGTACGCAATCGCATCTTCGACGAGATTGCGGTAGGCGACCGGGTCAGCATCGAGCGCACGCTGAGTGCCAGCGATATCCAGCTCTTCGCGGTGATCTCCGGCGACGACAACCCGCAACATGTCGATGCCGGATTTGCTGATGCATCGCGCTTCCATGGCGTGATTGCACACGGCATGTGGGGCGCATCACTGATCTCGGCCGTGCTCGGCACACGCCTGCCCGGCCCCGGCACGATCTACCTTGGCCAGACCCTGCGCTTCCTCGCTCCGGTACGCATCGGTGACACCCTGAGCATTGCGGTCCAGGTCACCGCCCGCGATCCAGACAACCGCCATCTCACCCTCGCCTGCACCTGCATTAACCAGGATGGCGGCATCGTCATTGAGGGCGAGGCGACGGTGATCGCGCCGAACGAACGCATCGTGCGCCCGCGTGCGACCCTGCCCGAGGTGCGCCTCGGCGATGGCGATGGCGTGCGCCGGCTGCTCGATGCGGTGCGTGATTTGCCGGCGATCCGCTGCGCGGTCGTGCATCCCTGCGATCCGACCTCTCTGGCTTCAGCCCTCGAAGCCCGCGATGCCGGGCTGATCGTGCCGGTGCTGGTCGCGCCGAAAGCCCGACTCGAAGCGATTGCGGCGACGGCTGGGCTCGATCTGACCGGCATCGAGATCATTGACGTCCCGCACAGCCACGCCGCCGCCGACAGCGCCGCCGCGCTGGCCAAGAGCGGCCATGTCGATGCACTGATGAAAGGCAGCCTGCACACCGACGAATTCATGAGTGCGATCCTCGCCGCCGATGCCGGCCTGCGTACGGCACGCCGCGTCTCGCACTGCTATTTGATGCAGACGCCGGCCTATCCGCGCCCGTTCATCATCACCGACGCGGCCATCAATATCGCGCCCGATCTCGCCGCCAAGGCCGACATCGTGCGCAACGCGATCGACCTGGCCCGCATCATCGGCGTCGAAGAGCCACGCGTTGCCATCCTCGCCGCGGTCGAAACGGTCAACGCGCACATGCCGGCGACACTCGATGCGGCCGCGCTGTGCAAGATGGCTGATCGCGGCCAGATCACAGGCGGCATCCTCGATGGCCCACTGGCGATGGACAACGCGATCTCGATCGCCGCCGCGCGAATCAAGGGCATCGTCTCGCCGGTCGCGGGTGTGGCCGATGTGCTCGTCGTACCTGATCTGGAAAGCGGCAACATGCTCGCCAAGCAACTTGAATTCCTCGGCGGCGCGGCCAGTGCCGGCATCGTCCTCGGTGCGCGCGTGCCGGTCATCCTGACCAGTCGCGCCGACTCGACCGAAACTCGGATCGCCTCCTGCGCGGTCGCCCTTCTCGTCGCCCGCCACTATAAAACCTCGCCGCCATGACCGAAGCCCGCCCCTGCATCCTTGTCCTCAACGCCGGCTCGTCGAGCCTCAAGTTCGCCCTCTACGATGTCGGCGCGGGCGAACCTGATCTGCCTGCGCGCTGGCGCGGCAAGATCGATGGCATCGGCGGCACCTCGCCAACCTGGGCGGACAACAGCAGTGATCAGCCGAAGCCTCTGGTGCTCGATGCCGAGCGACCGTTCCGCGCTGCGCTCGACGTGGTCCGCACCCGGATTGGTGAACACACTGCGACCAGTTCGCTGCGTGCGGTCGCCCACCGCGTCGTGCATGGCGGCAGCCGCTATTTCGCACCGACCCGGGTTACCCCGGAAGTGCTCGATGAATTGCGCCGCTTGGTTCCGCTGGCGCCGTTGCACCAGCCCTCGACGCTCGAAGGCATCGAATCATTCTTCAGCTCGCATCCCGAGGTGCCGCAGATTGCCTGCTTCGATACCGGCTTCCACCACGGCATGCCAATGGTCGAACAGTTGCTGCCCTTGCCCTATGACGCCTGGGAGCGCGGCCTGCGCCGCTACGGTTTCCATGGGCTTTCCTACGAGTACCAATCGATCGCGCTGCCGCGCCGCCACGGCGATCTGGCCCGCGGCCGCACCCTGGTTGCGCATATCGGCAGCGGGGCCAGCCTGTGCGCGATGCGCGGGCTGCGCAGCGTCGCCACGACCATGGGTTTTTCAGCCCTCGATGGCCTGATGATGGGCACGCGTTGCGGATCGCTCGATCCCGGCGTCGTCCTCTCACTGCTTGAAACCGGCCGCTTCACCGCCGAGCGTCTGGGCCAGCTGTTGTACAAGGAATCCGGGTTGCTTGGCGTCTCCGGTGAATCCTCCGACCCGCGCGTTTTGCTCGCCACCGAAGGCCACAATCCGCGCGCGAAGATTGCGCTGGAACTTTACGTGCATCGCATCGTGCGCGAGATTGGCGCGCTTGGCGCGGTGCTAGGCGGTATCGACCTGCTCGTCTTTACCGCCGGCATCGGCGAGCACAACGCGGTTATCCGCGAACGCATCTGTGCCGCGCTGGGCTTGTTCGGCATTCGCCTCGACAACGCCGCCAATGCAGCGCATGCACCGGTGATCTCGTCCGCCGACAGCGCCACTGTCGTAGCGGTTGAACCCACCAACGAGGAATGGCTGGCTGCGTTGCGCGCCAACGAGCTGACCCGGCCATGAGCGTGCGCGCAATCCGATCGTTGTCGACTGGAGCGAGGGATGCCGGCGCCCACGCATGATGTCGTCATCGTCGGTGCCGGTATCGCCGGCATCGTCTGCGCCATCGAGCTGCTCGATCAGGGCAAGCGCGTGCTCCTTCTTGACCGCGATCAGCCAGACCAACTTGGCGGCTTGGCGAAACGCAGCTTCGGCGGCATGTTTGCGGTCGATACGCCCGAACAACGCCGCATGGGCATCCGCGACAACTTCGAACTGGCCCTGGCCGACTGGCAATCGTTCGCCAGCTTCGATCATCACGCGCAATGGCCGCAACGCTGGGCGCGCGCGTATGTAAGCCATTGCACCGAACACATGTACTGGTGGCTGCGCGGCAAGGGCATCCGCTACCTGCCAATGCCGAACTGGGTCGAACGTGGCCAGTTCACACCAGGCAATTCGCTGCCGCGCTTCCATATCGTCTGGGGTACCGGCAAGAAACTCGCGGAAACCCTGATCGGACATCTGCAACAACATCGCAATGTCAGCTCGCTTGAACTGCGGTTCGGACAGTGCGTCAAGGGTCTGCTGCGTGATGGTGTGACGGTGGTTGGTTGCCACGGCATCGAGGAGACGTCTGGACGTCCCTTTGAATTCCACGCCGAGGCAACCGTGGTTGCCGCCGGCGGCATCAATGGCAATCTCGACCGCGTGCGCAAGAACTGGCACGCCGATTGGGGATCGCCCCCGGAAGTGTTGCTCAACGGCTCGCATCGATTTGCCGACGGCACCCTGCATGATGCCGCCGCCGGAGCGGGCGCGCAGATCACCCATCTCGACAAGATGTGGAACTACGCCGCCGGCGTGCACCACTACGCGCCAATGCATCCATTCGCCGGGCTCAGCCTGGTGCCGCCACGCTCGGCCCTGTGGTTGAACTGGCGTGGCGAGCGCATCGGCCCGCAGCCGCTGGTCTCCGGTTTCGATACGCGCGACCTGGTCAGCCAGGTTTGCCGGCAACAACGCCAATACTCCTGGCAGATCATGAACCGACGCATCGCGCTGAAGGAGCTGGCTGTCTCGGGCGCCGAACACAATCCAAGCATCCGCGATGAAAGTCGCTTTGGTCTGCTGCGCGATCTGCTGTTTGGCAATCGCTGGCTGGTCGATACCTTGATCGAGAGATGCCCGGACGTGGTCATCGCGCAAACCCTGCCTGAACTGGTCGAACGCATGAACGCACTGCAGGGCGATACGGCAGTCGAACTGGGCACGGTCGAGGATGAAGTGCATCACTACGATGCGCGCGTGCGCCAACCGGGTCGCTTCCAGAATGATGAGCAACTGCGTCGTATCGCGTTCTTGCGCCAGTACCGTGGCGATCGCATGCGCACGTGCAAGCGCCAGCCCATCCTCGATGGCAAGGCCCTGCCGTTGATCGCGATCCGCGAGTTCATCATCAGCCGCAAGAGCCTCGGCGGCATCCAGACCGATCTCGCCAGCCGCGCGCTTGATGCCTCTGGCAAACCGATCGGCGGGCTTTACGCCATTGGCGAAGGAGCCGGCTTTGGCGGCGGCGGCATCCACGGATTGCGCGCGCTCGAAGGCACTTTTCTCGGCGGCTGTGTGCTGACCGCGCGCGCTGCCGCGGCGGCGCTCGATGGCCGCAACCTGCTCGATCCTTGATACTCGCTGCATCACTTGGCGGAGACGAACATGAAGAAGACGGGAGCATGGCTGGCGCGCTACGCGCTTGAGCAACTGGGTATCCGCTATACGTTCGGCATCCCCGGCGTGCAGAACACCGAGTTGTATGACGAACTCAACAACTCCGAGAGCATCACGCCCCTGCTGGTCAGCCATGAAGGGGGCGGCGCATTCATGGCCGATGGCCTGAGCCGCCTGTCCGACACGGTCGGTACCCTGGTCGTGGTGCCCGCCGCCGGCCTGACGCATGCCTCGAGCGGCATTGGCGAAGCCTTCCTCGATGGCGTGCCGATGCTGGTGATCTGCGGCGGGATCCGCACCGACATCCCGTGGAAATACCAGTTGCACGAGATGGATCTGCATCAGTTCATGCGTGGCATCACCAAGGCCACTTTCATGATCGAGCGGCAGGATCAGATCGTGCCGATGATTTTCGAGGCCTATCGCACCGCAACCGGCGGCGAACCCGGTCCGGTGTTCATCGAACTGCCGACCAACCTGCAGATGTTTGCTGCCGAAATCGGTGACCTGCCGATCTGGCAGGCTCCGCCGCTGCCACCACCGGCCAGCGCAAGCGATATCGATGCCGCCGTTGCCCTGCTCCGCGAGGCCAAACATCCGGGCTTGTTTGTTGGCTGGGGCACGCGCGACTGTTTGGCCGAACTCACCGCGCTGGCCGAGCACCTGCAGGCGCCGGTGGCGACCACCTTGCAGGGTTTTTCGATGTTTCCGGCCAGCCATCCACTGCATGTCGGCTTCAGCTTTGGTGAGGCCGCCGTGCCGGCGGCGCGTGCCGCCTTTGCCAACTGCGATGTGATGCTCGCGATCGGCACACGATTTGCCGAGATCGCCACCGGCAGCTTCGGCGTCAGCGTGCCCGAGCGTTTGATCCACATCGATATCAATCCAAAGGTATTCAACGCCAACTATCCAGCCAAGGTCGCCATCGAAGGCGATGCGCGGGTGATCTTGCCGCAATTGCTGGCTGCCCTGCGCAAGGCAATGCCTGCGAAACCAGTCAACAGCACTTTGCAGACGAAAATCGCCGCCGACAGGAAAGCCTATCGGCAAAGCTGGTACGACCATGACAGCAAGGGTCGGGTCAATCCGGCGCGGTTCTTCGATGCACTACGCGCGGCGAATCCGGCCGAAGCGGTGACCGTGGTCGACGATGGCAACCACACCTATCTCGTCGCCGAACTGATGCCGATCCTGACTGCCCGCTCGGGCATCGTGCCCACCGATTTCAATGCGATGGGTTATGCCGTGCCTGCCGCAATCGGTGCCAAGCTCGCCCGCCCCGACGTGCCGGTCAACTGCATCATCGGCGATGGCGGATTCCGCATGACCTGCATGGAGATCATCACCGCCACGCAGAACCGTCTCGGCATCGTCTATTACGTGTTCTGCGACGGCGAACTGTCGCAGATCGCCCAGGCCCAGGAAATTCCGTACAACCGCAAGCCCTGCACCATCCTCGCCCCGGTCCAGATCGACGGGGTTGCTCACGCCGTCGGCGCGGCCTACTTCAAGATCTCGAGCGACGTGGATCTGCAAAGCCAGATCGCGGCAGCCAATGCCATCGCCGTGAGCGGCCAGCCGGCAATCGTCGAGGTCACCATCGACTACAGCAAACGCACGGCCTTCACCGAAGGCGTCGTCAAGACCAACTTCAAGCGCTTCACCCTCAACCAGAAGGCCCGCGCAATCGCCCGCGTACTTGTGCGCAAGATCACCGGCTGAGCAACGCAAACAGCACGCGCCCCAGCGGAAACGCAGCCTGCCAAGTCCTTCATGGAGGATCACCGTCGAGCAAGGCGCGCAACCTGATTCGCATCGATCCTGGCCTTCGCCGGTGTTGCAACATGACGTTGCAAGCACGCATGCGACCTTCGACAAGGCCGCGCGCACTTGCTAAAGTGGATTCGTCATTGGGGAGTAGCGGCCTCCTTAACGGAGGAGCCGACGTCAACATACTTGGTCAACAGACCATGGCGTCGGCGGCATCTGCCAGGCGAGACCTTTGACTTTTGCATCCACAGCCGGGGCCGGCGATGGGTGTGGAGGTCATTGGTTTTCAATCGCCAGCCCCGGGATGAAATATCGTGGAAGCGTTGATTGCCTCATTCGGCATGGTCGCCATCGCCGAGATCGGCGACAAGACCCAACTGTTGTCGTTTGTCCTTGCTGCCGGATTTCGCGGCCAGCATTGGCGCATCATCCTTGGCATCCTGATTGCCACAATCGTCAACCATGCGCTCGCCGCGGCGGCCGGTGACTGGGTGGCACAACACGTCAGCGCTCAAGCAATGCGCTGGATCCTCGGTCTGGTATTTCTCGGCTTTGCCGCGTGGGCATTGATTCCGGATACGCTGGACGACAAAGACGCCAAGGTATCGAAATATGGGGCGCTGGCGACCACGGTTGTGCTCTTCTTTCTGGCAGAAATGGGCGACAAGACGCAACTCGCAACGGTCGCGCTGGGCGCGAAATATAACGATGTCGTCATGGTAGCGATCGGCACCACCTGCGGCATGATGGCGGCCAACCTTCCGGCTGTGCTCATCGGCGACAAGCTTGCGGAACGGTTTCCGTTGTCGCGGATGCGCTTCGTCGCCGCCGTCCTGTTCGCGTTGTTTGGCATCCTGATCTTGTTGCAATTTGATTTTGGCCTCGGACTTGCTTCCTGAACTCTCAGGAGCGGCCCGTTCGAATGGTTCATTCGAATATCTATGCCGGCACATGAAGACATCAGCATCCTCAGCGCGAGATGCCGCGGCATCAAGGTCGGAACTCTGGGCGCACGATCTGCTGACGCGACTGCGCACTTTGTTGCAACCATGACGGCAGCAAGACTGAATCTGCCAACTGCCGCACAGAAAACCCAGAGATCAAACCTCACTCCATACCGTGTTGCACTGCAGGATTGAAGTCATAACGGCGAGCGACATATGCTGATCGGTCAGGGGAGTAATTGTAACAACGGGGAATTTAAAAATGATGGGGAATCAGAAGCGGCGATTGGTCGCCGCATTGCTGTGCAGTGGGTTGCTCGGTGTCGTTGTCTCGGGGGAGACGCAGGCCACGGATACATCCAGATTGTCGCCAATGTTCGCGGTGGATGCGGACAACGCTGCCTTGCAAGTCGCACTGAACGAAGAAGAAGTTCGCATGCGTGCGGAACGTGCCTATTTCGTCCGCTATTTCGCCGATGCCTACGCGCACTATCCGCGCATCCCGCGCGGCACATTGGAGGCGATCGCCTACACCCAGAGCCGCTGGCAGAATCTGGATCCCGGGGCGCTGGACAAGGATGCGCGGCATGACAATATGCCTCGCTCCTGGG
>JBDTCQ010000065.1:0-4981 GCA_039923515.1 Dokdonella sp. | reverse complement strand
TAACTTGAGGTTCACTGGATAACCTCTTGCTGGAATTGAAAAATGTCCAACCAAGTCTTCTGGATCACCATACTCTCCCTGGTCGGCTTCGCCGCGATTTGCGTGCGCCGCATTCCGGAGGGACAGGTGTATTCGCTGCGCCGCGTTGACGGGACTACCCGCTTTCTTGGCGCAGGGACACATTTCATCCTCCCTTTGATTGAGCGCATCTCGCACAAGATGAGCTTGGCCGGCAGTCGGATTGACCTCAGTGCCGCACTTCGGTCGGGCGAGGATTGCCAGGCATCGGTGTATTTCCAGGTGCTTGATCCGCAGCGCGCGGATCAAGTCATTGACTCGGTCGATGCCTTGTTGCGCGAGCGAGCAGCCGACCTCCTCGCCAGCCACGCAAGTCCTTCCGACCCGCTTGAACGCCGCCTCTGGCTCAAGCAGAGCCTCAATTCCGAAGTGCGCGAGCGCGGCTTGCTGGTGACCCGTATCGACCTGCGCAGCGCCGCCTGAAATCCCACTCGCTGGATTTTGCCTGCGCACGCCGCGATACTGGTGCCCCTTCCGATTCCGAGCGACTCATGTCCAACCGCGAAGCGCTGAGGCAGCGGCTTCGTGCGGGGCTGACGATGCTGAAGCTTGATCTGGATGATTCCACCATCGAACAACTGCTCGACTATGTCGATTTGTTGCTGCGCTGGAATGCCGCCTACAACCTGACCGCTGTGCGTGATGCGGGTGACATGGTTACCCGCCATCTGCTCGATTCGCTGGCCGTGCTGCCCTATGTGTCGGGCGGCACGCTAGCCGACCTCGGCACCGGAGCCGGCATTCCCGGCATTCCACTCGCCTTGGCCATGCCCGGACTTGAAGTTCACCTGGTTGATTCGAACGGCAAGAAGGCACGCTTCCTGCGCGAGGCCGTGCGCCATCTTCGACTGAGCCATACACACGTTGAGGAATGCCGGGTCGAATCGGTCAAAGGCGAATTCGATTGCATCACTGCGCGCGCATTCGCGACACTGGCTGACATGCTGGCCCTCGGTGGTCATCTACTTGCGCCGTCGGGCCGGTGGCTGGCGCTGAAGGGGCGATTCCCGCAGGATGAGCTGGATGGATTGCCGCCAGGCTTCGCGGTCGAATCGGTACATCGGCTCGAAGTGCCGGGCCTCGACGCCGAGCGGCACCTGGTCATCATTCGGCGCAGCGATCGCGTCGACGCAGTACGGACGAGTTCATGACACGCATCATTGCGGTTGCAAACCAGAAAGGCGGAGTCGGCAAGACGACTACTGCCGTCAATCTCGCCGCTGCGCTGGCCGAGACGCGTCGTCGTGTGCTGCTGGTCGATCTCGATCCGCAGGGCAATGCGACGATGGCCGCTGGAATCGACAAGCGCACCGCAAAACCGAACGGCTGCGATGTGCTGCTTGAGGAAGCGGCGATTGAGGATGCCATCGTCAAGACCGAGGGCGGATTCGACCTGCTGCCCGGCAGCGGCGATCTGACCGCGGCCGAAATCAAGCTGATGGACGCGCTGGCGCGTGAGCATCGGCTCAAGGAACAACTCGACAAGCTCGGTGATCGCTACCACACGATCCTGATTGATTGTCCGCCCTCGCTGCACCTGCTGACCTTGAATGCCTTGACCGCCGCACATGGCGTGCTGATCCCGATGCAGTGCGAGTACTTCGCGCTCGAAGGGCTTTCCAGCCTGGTCGATACGATCAAGGCGGTACGCAAACGGCTCAATCCGGGGCTGGAAATCGAGGGCTTGCTGCGCACGATGTATGACGTGCGCAACAACCTCAGCAATGATGTCTCGGCGCAGTTGCACAAGCATTTCGGCGACAAGCTGTTGCGCTCGATCATTCCGCGCAATATCCGTCTGGCTGAGGCTCCGAGCCACGGCAAACCAATCAACCTTTATGACCGCGAATCGCGCGGGGCGATCGCCTATCTTGGCCTTGCCGGCGAGATGCTGCGGCGCGAACGCACGCCGGCCGCAAAGACAGCCAGTCAGGAAACATAAGCAATGGCAGCAAAGAAACGCGGGCTGGGGCTCGGACGGGGCCTCGACGCCTTGCTTGGGGGCAATGACGACCATGGCGACGCGGGCAACTCCGCTGCCGGATCGCAGGAAGAATTGCGCTCGCTGGCGGTGAACTTGATCAGCGCGGGCAAGTATCAGCCGCGCCGACGATTCGATGAAGATCTCCTGCAGGAACTGGCCGATTCGATCAAGTCGCAAGGCGTGATCGAACCCATCATCGTGCGCGGCATTGCTGGCGGTCGATTCGAACTGATCGCGGGTGAGCGTCGCTGGCGAGCCAGCCAACTGGCCGGCTTGAGCGAGATTCCGGCCCTGGTTCGCGATATCGATGATCGCGCCGCAATTGCCATTGCCCTCATCGAGAACATCCAACGCGAAGATCTTTCGCCGCTCGAAGAAGCGCAATCGCTGGCTCGCCTGATCGCCGAATTCAAGGTAACCCACCAGCAAGCCGCCGACGCAGTCGGTCGCTCACGCGCCTCGGTATCGAACCTGTTGCGCCTGCTTGAGCTTCCCGATGTGATTCGCGAACTACTCGATCACGGCAGGCTCGAGATGGGCCATGCCCGCGCCTTGCTGACGTTGCCCGAAGGGCGCGCCATCGCGCTTGCACGCAAGGCAGCCGACGACGAATGGACTGTGCGCGAGCTTGAAGAAGCAGTCCGCAACGCGACTGAATTGCCCAAGGGCAAACCGGCAACGCCGAAGCGCGATGCGGACATCGTGGCCCTGGAATCCGAACTCGCCGAGAAGCTCGGCGCGCGCGTCGCGATCAATCACGGCCGCGGTGGACGCGGCAAGCTGGTCATCAGTTACCACAGTCTTGACGAGCTCGACGGAATCCTCGGCCGGATCCGCTGACGCCCAAACGCTCTCTGCAGGAAATGGTTTCAGCCGCGATGCTTTTTCGCGGTGAGCCGAAAAGCATCGGGCATAAATGCTCCTCCTACAAGAGCCGGGCAGCGACGCGGGCCTCAATTGCAGCCTTCGCAGTGCCGCTTCATTTTTGCTGCAAGCCTGAATCAGCGATAATCGCAGCCTTTGCCAGCTCGTCATCGTTCGAACCGGCACTCAAACCTCAGGATCCGGGCCATGCCCCAGCTTTCCGTCGTCGTGCCGGTGTTCAATGAGCGCGACAATGTCCTGCCGCTGATCAACGAGATCACGGCTGCCCTGCGCGGCGTAATTGAATTCGAGATCGTCTATGTCGATGACAACAGCAAGGACGACACCCTGGCTGTGCTCAGTGCCGCCAAGAACGCCAATCCCGAGTTGCGCGTGATCCACCACGTCGCGCAAAGCGGCCAGAGCACCGCGATCCGCAACGGCATCAAGGCCGCGCGCGGGAGCTGGATCGCAACCCTTGATGGCGATGGCCAGAATGATCCGGACGACATCCCCAAGCTGCTCGCGATGCGTGACGAATCACCGGCACAGATCAAGCTCTTCGCTGGCTGGCGCGTCGATCGCAAGGACACAGGAAGCAAGCGCCTTGCCTCGAAGCTGGCCAACGCAATCCGCAGCCGCCTGCTTCGCGACGAAACCCCGGATACCGGCTGCGGCATCAAGTTGTTCGAACGCGAGGCCTTTCTCGACCTGCCCTACTTCGACCACATGCACCGCTATCTGCCGGCCTTGATGCAACGTGCCGGATGGCAGGTCAGGAGCGTGCCGGTCAACCATAGGGCCCGTGGTACCGGAGTTTCCAAGTACAACAACCTCAATCGTGCCCTGGTCGGCATTGCAGATTTGCGCGGCGTGGGTTGGTTGATCCGGCGCTCAAAACGAACGGCAACCGAGGAAATTTGAGCTTTATAAGTTGCCAGCCGACCCCGAATAGGCTATAAAGCGCGGCTCGCTTCGGCCAGTTCCACCGGTATCAACCGGATGGGCAGATCCCGGTACACGACCTTTCTGTCGCATTGCCGAAGCACCCCCAGCATCGTGTGGCGCAATGTCGCCGCTGGGCCGCTTCCGTCCTGGCCAAGGGCGGTAACCGACAATGACGAGGTTCGCATGTCCAAGGTATGCCAAGTTACCGGCAAGAGTTTCCAGTCCGGTAACAACGTTTCACACGCCAACAACAAGACCCGCCGCCGCTGGCTGCCGAATCTCCACGAACGCCGTTTCTGGGTCGCTGGCGAGAATCGCTGGATCAAGCTCAAGGTATCGAGCCATGGCCTGCGCACCATCGACAAGCGCGGTATCGAAGTAGTCATTGCCGAGCTGCGTGCGCGCGGCGAGAAGATCTGAGGAGTATTGAATCATGGCATCCAAGCGCGACAAGATCCGCCTCGTGTCCTCTGCCGGCACCGGCCATTTCTACACGACAGACAAGAACAAGAAGACCACGCCCGACAAGATGGAGATCAAGAAATACGATCCCGTCGTGCGCAAGCACGTGGCCTACAAGGAAGCGAAGATCAAGTGAATCATTGGCCCACGCGCTGAGCGCGTGGCTTTGCCAATGCTTCAACCCCGGCGCAGGCCGGGGTCCAGCTCTTCACTTCTGTTCAATTTGAATAGCAATAAGCCCGCCTTTTGGCGGGTTTTTTGTTTCATTGAGTTGGCCCACGCGCTGAGCGCGTGGCCTTCACCCGTGTCAAAGCACGCTCCTACGTCGCGCGGCATCCATGCCTTTTTTCACTCGCCTCCGGCGAGCGAGCCACCTTTCTTTGAGTGGCCACTGCGCCGCAGGAGCGGCGCGAACAGCGAAGCTGGCCGGAAGGGCGGAGGGCAGGAAGCCCGGAGTCAAGAAAGTAACCAAGAGAAATGCCACCCCGATGCAGCGGTCTCCGGGCATCCTGCCCTCCGACTTCGCGAAGCGGTTCCGGGGTTGGCTGACAGTCCATCCCTGGACTGACAGCCAACTGGCTCGCATCCCTGCGAGCCACCCTTCGGGCAATTCCTCCACCACTTCGCCGCAGCATAGGGGCCCCG
>JBDTCQ010000064.1:0-7192 GCA_039923515.1 Dokdonella sp. | reverse complement strand
TGCGTTGATGTGCGACTGCATCAGCGAACGCAGATGCTGCAGATGATTCTCCATGCCTTCGAGCGAGATGCGGTTGATGTCGACCAGCTCGTGGTTGTAGCGATCGAAGAAATCGCGATCGAGATCGAGCACGTAGGCAAAGCCGCCCGTCATGCCAGCGCCGAAGTTTAGGCCGCTGCGACCGAGCACAACCACGGTGCCACCGGTCATGTATTCACAGCCATGATCACCGAGGCCTTCGACCACGGCGATTGCGCCTGAATTGCGTACGGCGAAACGCTCACCGGCGCGGCCCGCGGCAAACAGTTCGCCGCCCGTTGCTCCGTACAGGCAGGTGTTGCCGATGATGCTCGATTCATGCGGAACGAATTTCACGCCTTCAGCCGGACGTACGACGATGCGACCGCCGGTCATGCCCTTGCCGACGCCATCGTTGGCTTCGCCGGTCAGGATCAGATTGAGGCCGCCGACGTTCCATGCGCCGAAACTTTGGCCGGCCGAGCCGTCGAGTTCGAGCGTGATGGGCGCGTCGCGCATGCCCTGATCGCCGTGCGTGCGCGCGATCTCGCCTGAGAGACGCGCACCGATGGCGCGATCGACATTGCTGATTGCATAGCGGAACTTGCCGCCGTCGCGATTGGCCACGGCCTCGCGCGTATCGCGAGTGGTAGCCAGTGCGAGATCCGTCGCCCCGGGTGCAAGCGGGCCGGTCGCGCAAACATCGGTTGAAGCGCCCTTGGCCTCGGCGCGGACAAGCAAACTGGTGAGATCGAGCTTGGCTTGCTTGGCGGTAATGCCGGGCAAGATCTGCAACAGATCCGTGCGGCCAACCAGATTGTGCAAGGAGCGCATGCCGAGCGCGGCCAGTCGTTCGCGCACGTCATCGGCAATGAACTGGAAAAAGTGCTGAACCATCTCGGGCGCACCGATGAAATGCTCGCGACGCAGGATGTCGTTTTGCGTAGCGATGCCGGTCGCGCAGGAGTTGAGATGGCAGATGCGCAGATATTTGCAGCCGAGCGCAACCATCGGTCCGGTGCCGAAGCCAAACGAGTCGGCACCAAGAATTGCCGCCTTGATCACATCGAGGCCAGTCTTCAGGCCACCATCGGTCTGCACGATGACGCGATTGCGCAGGCCGTTAATGACCAGAGTCTGATGGGTTTCAGACAAACCCATTTCCCACGGCGTGCCGGCGTAGCGGATCGAGCTGATTGGACTCGCGCCGGTGCCGCCATCGTGGCCGGAGATGGTGATCAGATCGGCACCGGCCTTGACCACGCCGGCTGCGATGGTGCCGACGCCCGCATGCGAAACGAGTTTGACCGAGACCAGCGCGCGCGGATTGACCTCGCGCAGATCGTGGATCAGTTCGGTCAGATCCTCGATGGAATAAATATCATGATGCGGCGGAGGCGAGATCAGGCCGATGCCTGGCTTGGCGTAGCGCAAGCGCGCGATCAAACGGTTGACCTTGTCGCCGGGCAACTGACCGCCTTCACCCGGTTTCGCGCCCTGCGCAATCTTGATCTGCAGCACTTCGGCGCTAGCCAAATACGCGGCGGTGACGCCGAAGCGGCCCGACGCGACCTGCTTGATCTTGGATGCTTTCTCGGTGCCATAGCGCAGCGGATCCTCGCCACCCTCACCGGAGTTCGAACGTGCGCCAAGTCGGTTCATGCCCATGGCCAGTGCTTCGTGCGCTTCCGGCGACAGTGCGCCGAGCGACATGCCAGCCGAGTCGAAGCGCTTCACGATGATTTCGCGTGACTCGACCCGATCGATTGGAATTGCGGTCGCACCATCACGCAACGCGAGCAAGTCACGTAGCGTCGATGGCGGGCGCGTATTCACCGCTTCGGCATACTTGCGGTAGTGGCTCGCATCGCCGGAACGCACGGCTGTCTGCAGATGACCGACCACGCCCGGGTTATACATGTGGTATTCGCCATCCGGCAATGCCTTGAGCAGGCCACCGGCGGGTAGGGTGTAGTTTGGATTCTGCGAGCGCGCCAGCTGGGTGCGGTACTCGTTTTCGATATCGACGAAGCCGGCACCAGCGATACGCGATGGCGTGCCCGGAAAACACATGTCGACGATTTCACGATCGAGCCCGATGATTTCGAACAACTGCGCGCCCCGATATCCAGCAATCGTCGAAATGCCCATCTTCGACAGGATCTTGAGCAGACCCTTGCGGATGCCGTGGCGATAGGTTCGGCCGATCTCATGCACGGTTTCGCTTTCGCGGCCCTTGATCTCGCCGCGCTGGTTCATTGCGAATAGCGTCTGGTACGAAAGGAACGGATACACCGCCGTCGCACCGAAGCCGATCAGGCAGGCGAAATGATGTGCATCGCGTGCGGTACCAGTCTCGACCAGCAGGTTGCAGTCGCAGCGCAATTGCTGGCGGGTCAAGTGCGCATGGATTGCGCCAGTGGCGAGCAGGGCGTGGATTTGGGTCAGACCCGGTTGTGGAAAGCGATCGGACAGCAACACCATCGCCGCACCGCCGCGCACGGCTTTTTCGGCCTGATTGCATATATTCTCAAGCGCTGCCTTGAGGCCGATTTCCTCGTCGTAGTAGAGATCGATGCGGATCTGGTGATCGACCAGATGGGGCAGCGCGAGCAACTGGCGCAGCTTGCGTTGCGAGAGCACGGGTGAACTTAGCAAGACCTGTCGTGCGCTGTCGGCCGAAAGATCAAACAGATTTCCTTCCAGTCCGATCTGCGACACCAGCGACATCACCATGCGTTCGCGCAACGGATCGATCGGTGGATTGGTCACCTGGGCAAAGGCCTGGCGGAAATAGTCATACAGCGATCGCGACTGCTGCGACATCACCGCGATCGGCGTGTCATCGCCCATCGAACCGGTCGCCTCGGCGCCGGTTTCAGCCAGCGTCTTGAGCACGATGTCGCGCTCCTCGCAGGTCAGCGCGAACTGCTTCTGGAAGCGCGTGAGCATGTCCGCTGGCATGGGTTCGGCGGCCAGCGCCGGATCGATCAGATGCGATTCGAGAAAGATCACGCCCTCGCGCAACCAGTCGCGATACGGCGCGCGACCCGCATTGATGCGGTCAATCGCGGCGCTGTCGAGCAGGCGGTGTTCAACGAGATCGACCGCCAGCATCTGGCCGGGTCCGAGTCGACCCTTGGCGACGATGCGTTGCTCGGGCACATCCCAAAGCCCGGCCTCGGAAGCGACGATCAGATGGCCATCATCGCTTTGTGACCAACGGGCCGGGCGCAGGCCGTTGCGGTCGAGCGCGCAAACCGCATGGCGCGCATCGCACATGACCAATCCCGCCGGGCCATCCCATGGTTCGGTGTGCAAGGCGTAGTACTGGTAGAACGCTTCGAGATCCTGGTCGAGGTTTTCGTCGGCGCTCCACGCCGGCGGCACGAGGATGCGCGTGGTCGCGAGCAGGTCGATGCCGCCTTTGACAAGCAGCTCGAACATGTTGTCGAGGCTTTGCGAATCCGAACCCGTGCGACTGACGTGATCGCCGATGTCGGAAATATCGAGCAGCGGCGAGTGGAGTTTCGGCTGACGTGCGAGCGCCCAGTTGCGGTTGGCTCGGATCGTGTTGATCTCGCCATTGTGGGCGAGCATGCGAAACGGTTGTGCAAGCTTCCAGTTTGGCGAGGTATTGGTCGAGAAACGCTGGTGGAAGGTCACTGCCGCGCTCATCAGTTCGGCGCGTTGCAGATCCGGAAAGACATCGCGCAGACGGCCCGGTGCGGCCATTGCCTTGTAACCAATTGTCGCGACGGCGAGGCTGACCACATAGAAAACTTCATCATCAATCAAGGCGAGTTCGCTGCGCCGACGTGCACGGAACAGGGCACGGTCAAACACGGCTTCGTCCATGCCATCGGGCGCGTTGACGAAGATCTGGCGGATGCAGGGGCGGCTGCTGCGTCCGAGTGGGCCGCAGGGCTCGTCGCTGACCGGTACATCGCGCCAGCCCGCTGGTTGCACGCCTTCCTCGCGCAGACATCGCTCCAACTGCTGCGATGCAGCGTCGGCCTTTCCGCTATCGTGATCGAGGAAAACCAGTCCAGCGGCAAAGCATGGGTCCACTTCGATCAGTGATTCTTTTGCGAGTGCACGCAACCATGCATCGGCGCGATAGATCAATACGCCGCAACCATCACCGGTAATGCCATCGGCGTTGACGCCGCCCCTATGCGACATCCGCGCCAGCGCTGAAAATGCCTGGTCAACAAGCCAGGTGCTGGCTTTGCCGTCGATATTGGCAATCAAGCCGAAGCCACAGCTATCGTGTTCGAACGCGGGATCGTAGAGGCCGGTGGTCTGCAACGCTGTCATTGAAGCATCCTGCGCGAAAGTCGGGCGCGCCAATCCGTGACGGATTGCCCGAGGAGTTCAGCACGGCGCAATCCTATCGCTGTGGCATCGATCAACGATCGATGCGACTCCAATCAAACACAATTGTTGCGATGCGTCAAACTAATTGGACGTCTATTTGGTTCCAGTGGAAACCATCAATTCGCCTTCGCTCTGGCGAAAGTATGGTCCCAGCCATGTTGTTCATTTAAAGCACGCTCCTTCGTCGCGCGGCATCCCTGCCTTTTTTCACTCGCCTCCGGGCGAGCGAGTCACTTTCTCTTGCGTGGCCAAGAGAAAAGTAACCAAAGAGAAGGCCACCCCGATGCAGCGGTCTCCGGGCATCCTGCCCTGCGACTGCGCAACGCGACTCCGGGGGTTCGCCGACAGTCCATCCCTGGACTGGCGTCGAACTGGGCGCAATCCCTTGCGCCCACCCTGCGGGCTATCCCTACGTCACGTTGCCGCTGCATAGGGGCCCCGGTCACTGCGCATCGTGCGCAGCAAAGACGATGCAGACTCCCGCACGCTGCAGCTTTGCTCTGGCATTTCCTTCTCCTGTGCAACGGGAGAAGGTGCCGAAGGCGGATGAGGGAGCTTTGGCTTTGGCTTTGGCTTTGACTCTTTGCTGTTGCTTTGGCGCGCAGGATGCGCGCTATGCGGGGCCCCTCGATCGCGGCGAGACTGTGGAGGAAATGTCCGAAGGATGGCCCACACGATGTGGGCCAGTTCGACGCCAGTCCAGGGATGGACTGTCGGCGAACCCCGGAGCAGGCGCGCGTACCTGGAGCACAGGGACTGTGCGTAAGGCGTGAGTGTGGGGTGGCCTTTCTCTTGGTTACTTCTCTTTGGCCACGCAAAGAGAAGTGACTCGCTCGCCTGAGGCGAGTGAAATACGGCAGGGATGCCGCGCGACGCAGGAGCGTGCTCTAGAACAACAACGTCACCAGATGACCAACCATACGGCTGCTGACGACTGCATGGATGCAGGAGGTAGAACTGCGTCAGGAACGGCCGTCGAAGGCCGCACGGATATAACCGGGATATTGATGACGATCGGTGCGTACCAGTCAGCGCAGAATCAACAAGAAAAATTGCTTAACCAAGTGTATCCAGCATCGCCGTAACCGCATGTTTGAAACGCGCCTCAAGTTCGACATCAGCATCGTCGATCGGCCCGAGTTCGATCCAGCGTGTCAGCAGTTCTTCAAGTGCCGCAGCAGGGGCAGGTGCATGGACACCTTGCATGCGTGCCGCCAGTTTCTCGACCTGCAGATCCATGCGTCGTTGACGATCAGCTTCCGGCGGTTCGACGCCTGCCAATTGTTCCAGTTCAAGCACGCAATCACGCAAGTCATCGGATTCTGCAGCAGCACTTTCAAGGCCATTGACCGAAGCATCGATGCGCGTCTGAAAGCCGTCAGCGGCGATCGTGATCGGCGCCAACTGCGCTTGTGCGGCGGTGAATGCTTCGCCATCGATCTGAGTTGTTTCGAGTTTGCGCAACAAATCGTGGTGCGCGGTCCAGACATCGAAACGGGCGCGGCGTTTGTCCCGGTCGAGCTTTGTCTTGAGCTTGTCGAGGGAATCCAGCGCGCTCTGGAATCGTTGCCTCAATGCAGCATCATTGCAGCTTAGCGCGCGCCAGGCGGATTCAATGCGCTGCACTTCGCCACGTTCCGGCGCGTTGTTGGCGCTTGCGATTGCTTCGAGTTCGACGCAAAGATTTTCAGCGGCTTCGACGGCCTGGCGATCTTGCGCAGTGCGCTCGGCGCGCTCCGTGTCGGCTCGTCCGAACACCGTGTCGATCGTGGCCCGGAAGATGGTCCATTGCGCTTGATCGCGCGAACGCTTGCCATTGCCAGCGGCTTGCCAGAGCTTTTGCAGATCGCGGGCCTGGTTCATCGCCGTGCGCGTATCCGATTGTTCGGTCAGCGCTTCTGCACGCGCGATCAACGCGGCCTTTGCCGATTCGATCTGGGCGAATTGCGCCTTGATGCGTTCGTCGATGATGCCGAGTACCTGCTTGAGTTCGGCGGCCAGATTCTTGCGTTCACGCGGGTTTACGCGATCGAGTGCGCGCAGGCCTTCAATCGTGCGTTTGCGCATCTCGGTGAGTGCGCGCCAGTCGGGATTCTCGGCGGCCACAGCAGTTTTGGCTTCGGCGATGATCTGGCTGGTTTCCTCGGAACCCTGCTTGCGCAGCTCATCGCGCTTTTCGAAATACGGTTTGGCTGGTTCGATGGCCTTGTGGCAGAGCGCGCGGAAGCGGCGATCAATACCTTCATTGGCGCGCTCCGGGCGCGCCTCAAGTCGATCCAGCTTTGCCCATTCGGTCTGAATCTCGCGCACGCGTGTTGCCAGGGCATCCGGATGCAGGCCGGTTTCCGGCAACACTTCAAGTTCCTCACACAATTGCTGGCGGCGATTGCCGTCACTCCAACGCTGCCATTGCTGGATCTTTGTGTAATCGCTCTCAACCTCGGCCAGTGCCTCGCGCAGGGCCGGTGGAACCGACTGGAATCCACGGCGCAACTGGCTCATGTGCGCGTAAGCCGTGTGCGCTTCGGCACTCTTGCCAGCGGCAATCGCTTTTGCGGTTTGCTGAATCGCGACATCGAGCTTGCCAATCAACTCCTTTTGCTCGCGTTCGCGTTCGGCACGTGTGGCCGCGGCGCGCGCTGCGCGTTCGGCCGCGGCCGCCTCGCGTTCGGCATCGATCGCGGGGGTGAGGTCAGCTTCGACGGCCTCCGGCTTCATCGCTGCGATTTGCGCACCGAGTCGGGTGAAGCGGACCGAAACGGCTGAACCAAACTCGTCGTTTTCATGAGCGATG
>JBDTCQ010000063.1:0-7626 GCA_039923515.1 Dokdonella sp. | reverse complement strand
ACATTCGATGATTGCCGATGCGCTGGCCCAGGTGGGTGCGGTCGGATTGTTCCTCTTCGCGATCCTCGCGGCGATTCCCAAGAGCCTTCGTCATTTCCGCGAAACGCTGCGCCAGATCTGGTTTGTTGGAGCGATGAGCCTGGTCATCATCATGACCTGCGGCCTGTTTGTCGGCATGGTGCTCTCGCTGCAGCTCTACTACACGCTGGCCAAGTTTGGCGGCACGGCCGCACTCGGTACGGTCGTCGCCTTGTCCTTGTTCCGCGAGCTTGGCCCGGTGGTCACGGCGCTGCTGTTTGCTGGTCGTGCGGGCACTTCTATGACTGCCGAAATCGGTTTGATGCGTGCCACCGACCAGCTTTCGGCGATGGAGATGATGGCGGTCGATCCGCTTGCCTATGTCGTTGCGCCGCGCTTCATCGCCGGCATCGTGGCAATGCCCCTGCTCGCCTGCGTGTTCAACGCGCTCGGCATCCTTGGCGCGCACGCAGTCGGTGTGAGTTGGCTCGGCCTCGACAACGGCACGTTCTGGGGCAACATGACATCCAATGTCGATGTCTGGAACGATCTGGTCAATGGCGTCTGGAAAAGCACCGTTTTCGGCGGCGTAATTGCCCTGATCGCGACGTTCCAGGGCTACACCACGCCACCGACCAGCGAAGGGGTTGCCTACGCGACGACGCGGACCGTGGTGTCTTCGTCGATTGTCGTGCTCGCCCTGGATTTTGTAATGACCGCCTTCCTGATGTGACCGGACAACCACCATGACCCAGCCCAGACGTTCATTCCAGGTCGGCACCGGCCTGTTCATCCTGCTCGGCTTTGCCGCGCTGGCTTACCTCGCCACGCAGACGACCTCGGTGGCCAACTACACCGAAGGCGACAGCTACACGCTCAAGGCCAAGTTCAGCAACATCGGCCAGCTCAAGCAGCGGGCGCCGGTCAAGTTGGCGGGCGTGCGCATCGGCTCGGTGAAATCCATCGAACTCGATCCGAAGTCACTTGAAGCGCTGGTCACGATCGGCATCGATACGCAGTTCCAGGATATTCCGGATGATTCGGCGGCGGCCATATTCACCAGCGGTTTACTCGGAGATCAGTACGTTGGCGTCCAGCCCGGTGGCTCCCCGGTTGCGTTCAAGAACGGCGACGAATTCATCCTGACCCAATCCTCGATGCAGCTGGAAGATCTGATCGGCAAGTTCCTGGTCAGCGGCGACTCCGCCAAGAATTCGCCCAAATCCGAAGCGTCGCCCGGTGACGCCGATCCCGCTTCAAAGAATCCCTAGGAGATAACGGCATGCAACGTTTCATCGGTTGGACTTTTGCGCTGGTCGCCAGCCTGCTCATGGCTGCGCCGTTGCACGCGGAGTCGATGTCGCCCGAGAAAGTCGTGCAGAAGATCGCCGACGATCTTGCCAGCAGCATTGGCGCGCATCGCGACGAACTGAAGAACGATCATGAAAAACTGATCCGCGAGATCGATGCGATCCTGCTGCCGCATTTCGACATCGAGTACGCATCCCTGCTCGTGCTCGGGCGCAATGCGCGTGCGGCAACACCGGCCCAGCGTTCGCGGTTTGCCAAGGCGTTCTACAACTCGATCGCGCACCGCTATGCGGAGGGATTGCTGAATTACACGCGCGGCAATGTCCACGTGCTCCCGTTTGGTGGCGAGTTGAACGACAAGCGCACCATTGTGCGCACCGAGGTCGTGCTGGATGACGGCAAGCGGGTTGCGGTCGACTACGCCTTCCGTAAATCGACCGGCGACGAATGGAAGGCCTACGACGTGATCATTGAGGGCATTTCCTACATCACCAACTATCGCAACCAGGTCGATGCCGAGATCAAGGCGACCAGCCTCGATTCGCTGAACGAGCGCCTCGAGACCCAGGGTGAGAAGGCGCTTGAGGCGATGGAGAAGAAGGCCGGCGCGTGAAATCATCACTGATCGTGGAAAGATCCCCCTCTGGGGGGGTGCGCATCGCCGGGCGAATCACCGTCGACAATGCCGCCGAGGCCCTCGAGCAGGCCAGGGGGCTTGGCTCCGCCGGCAACAGCGGACAGGTTGATATTGGGGAACTGCAAAGCGCCGACAGCGTAACCTTGGCGGTTCTGCTTGCCTGGGCTGCGCAGGCGTGCCGCAATGGCGGCAGTGGCGCGGTCTTCGTGCATGCCTCGTCACGCTTGCGGGCCATTGCCCATCTCAGTGATGCCGAGCCCCTGCTCGGCCTGGACACGCCAATCTGATCAGTCGCAGTCTTGTCAGCGAGGTTTTGGACGCGTTGCCGGCGGTCAGATCGGCACGATATCAGGGGTGCGAGCCGTCCTTGTGCTTCTTGTCATAGGCGCGTTGTTCATCCAGCAAGGAATCAATGTCGTCTTCCTCGACGCCTTGCAGTTGCTGGATCGCCTCAATCGGCGGTTCGCCGTTGTAAATCGTATACAGGCGACGCTGGCGATAGGCATCGCGATAGAACACATAAGGATCGTAGGCGCCTTCGACCAGGTTTTCGGCATCGATCGCCCCGGCGCGGATGGTCACCAGAAACATCATGCTCGGCCAATATTCGCGGCCAAACTCGAAGTTGTGCGCGCGTGAGTAGTAGCCCAACGGATCAAAAAATTGCCCATCGACCGGCATGCGCCAGACGTCACGTGCTGTCGTTGATCCGATCAGGGGCAGAACCAGATAGGGGCCTTCCGCCACGCCCCATTTGGCCAGCGTTGCGCCGAAATCGGTCTCTTGCGGGGGCAGGCGCATCTTGCTCGCTGGGTCGAAGAAGCCAAGGAAGCCCACGGTACTGTTGATGACAAACCGTCCGGTTCCCTTCAACGCATCCTTGATATCGCCTTGCAGCGCGTCATTGGCGATCGTGATCGGCATGCGCACGTTGTGGAAGAAATTGCTCACGACCCGGCGTACGTTTGGGCTGGTCACCTTGCGATAGGCCACTGCGGTTGGGCGAATGACACTCCTGTCGACCTTGTCGTTGAAGCCATAGACCTTGCGGTTGAACTTCTCCCATGGATCATCGGTGCGCGGTTTGGCGATCGTGCAGCCCGCCAACACCAGCACGACAGCAGCAAGAATACAACGACGCAGCTGTGCGAAATCAATGAGTTGCAGCATTTTGAACGGCTTCCTGATTGCTTGCGCCGGGGTTGGCCTGACCGGTGCCGACCGCTCGTCGCAGCATGTGCGAGGGAGCGGATCCTACACGCAAGCAGGTGAACGCCAAAGGGTCTTGTTTGCACTGCACAATTCCGCGCCGCTACAATAGTCGCCAAACCTGTGTTACCGATTTCTAAAGAGGCGAGTCAAAAATGGCGCGTATTACTGTTGAAGATTGTCTGGCGGTCGTGGACAACCGATTTGAACTCGTGTTGATGGCGACCAAGCGGGCGCGCCAACTGGCCAAGGGAGCCGATCCGACCATCGACGCCCACAACGACAAGCCGACCGTGGTGTCCCTGCGCGAGATCGCAGCACGCCGGGTCGATCAGAAAATGATTGACGAGATCGACAAGCAAACCCGTGAGCGCGCCGAGCGCGAAGCGCTGGAATGGGCGGCAGCCGAGGTCGACGATGACCTGTCCAAGGGCGGCGACGATCTGTAACGCCTGATGTCCTGCCGGCAATCCGGCCATCACGCAGCGGTCTGAACCGACGCAACAGCGAGGTGGTGATGAAGGCAGTCGTTGATTCGCAAGATGCACGGCAAGGCAAGATGCCCGCCTATGTGCTTGCGCTTGAAGACAAGCTGGCCGGTTATCTGACGCCCGAGCAGATCGCGCGCGTGCGCCGCGCTTATGAGCTCGGCGCCAAGGCCCACCAAGGGCAGACCCGCAAAAGCGGCGAGCCCTACATCACCCATCCGGTGGCTGTCGCCGGAATCCTCGCCGATCTGCGCCTCGACGTCGAGACGATCATCGCTGCGATCCTCCACGATACGCTCGAGGATACGGCGGTCAGTGCGGAAGAGCTGACCGCCGAGTTCGGCACCACGGTCAGCGAATTGGTTGATGGCGTCACCAAACTCGACAAGCTGCAGTTCAAGAGTCGCCAGGAAGCCGCGGCAGAAAGCTTCCGCAAGATGCTGCTGGCGATGGCGCGCGATCTGCGCGTGATCCTGATCAAGCTGGCCGATCGCCTGCACAACATGCGTACGCTGGGGTCGATGGAGCCCGAATCGCGGCGCCGCATTGCGCTTGAAACGCTCGAAATCTATGCGCCGATCGCGCAGCGCCTCGGCATGAACCGGTTCAAGGCAGAGTTGCAGGATCTTGGCTTCAAAGCCATGTATCCGGATCGCCATCGGGTTATTTCCGCGCGTATCCGCCTGGCGCTCGGCAATCGTCGTGAAGCGATGGGCAGGATCGAATCGGCACTCAATACCCGGCTCGACGCCGAAGGGCTTGCGCATCGCACGGTCAGTCGCATCAAGTCGCCCTACAGCATCTATCGAAAGATGCGCAACGAACAAAAACCCTTCGCCCAGCTCATGGATGTGTATGGGTTCCGGGTCGTCGTGGATACGGTCACGCACTGCTACCAGGCGCTGGGGGCCGTGCATGCGCTGTTCAAGCCGATGGACGGGCGTTTCCGCGATTTCATCGCGATTCCGAAAGCCAACGGTTACCAGTCGCTGCACACCGTGTTGTTCGGCTCGTTTGGAGCGCCGATCGAGATCCAGATCCGCACCGAAGACATGGATGCGGTCGCCGATCGCGGCGTCGCCGCGCACTGGGCCTACAAGACCGATTCCGATCCCGCCAACAGCGCGCAGAACCGTGCGCGCGAGTGGGTGTCGAGCCTGGTCGACGAACAGAACAGCACACCTTCCTCGCTCGAGTTCATCGAGAGCGTCAAGGTCGACCTGTTTCCTGATGAGGTCTATCTGTTCACGCCACGTGGCAAGATCCTCGCCCTGCCGCGAAATGCCACAGCGCTCGATTTTGCCTACGCCGTGCACACCGATGTCGGCAGCCATGCCGTGGCCGCGCGTGTCGACAAGAAGCTGGCGCCGCTGCGTACGCGTCTGGAAAGCGGTCAATCGGTCGAGATCATCACGGCACCGTCTGCGGTGCCGAGCACGCAATGGCTTGAGTGGGTGGTCAGTGCCAAGGCGCGCACCGCGATCCGCCACTTCCTCAAGCACCTGCAACACGAGGATGCGATCGAACTTGGTCATCGCATGCTCGATCGCGCGATGGATGCGCTTGGTGCCTCGCTGGAAGTGTTGCCGCCGGATCAGTTGAGTCGCTATCTCGAAGAAAACAAGCTGCGTGCGCTGGAAGATCTGCTTGCCGATATCGCGCTCGGCAACCGCACCGCCGATCAGGTCGCGCGTTCCCTGCTGCAATTGCAGGGCGAGGGCTCGTTGGTCTATCCGAGTTCGGTCGAGAAGATCCTCATTACCGGTGCCGAGCGCGGCATCCTCAGTTTCGGCAATTGCTGTCACCCAGTGCCGGGTGACGCGATCATGGGGTATCTCTCGGCCGGCAAGGGCATCGTCGTTCATCGCGATGAATGTCCGAATATGGCGGAGTTGCGCAAAGCCCCGGAGCGCTGCCTCGAAATTGACTGGGATACCAGCGTCAGTGGTGACTATCGCGTCGAGTTGCGCATCATCGTCGCCAACAAGCCGGGCGTGCTGGCCCAGGTCGCCGCCGCGGTTGCCCAAGCCAACTCAAATATCGAGAATGTCGAATACAAGGAGCGCGATCTGATGAGCGCGGCCTTGTTGTTCACCATCGAAGTGGCCAACCGCAAGCACCTCGCGGATGTCATGCGTGGCGTGCGCCGACTGGGTGTGGTCACCGCCGTCTATCGTCATCCCGTTTGATCCCAAGGAGTTCACGCATGTCCAGTCGTCGCATCATCCACTCCGACCAGGCGCCCAAGGCGATCGGTCCTTACTCGCAAGCGGTCAAGGTCGGCAACACGGTCTATCTGTCGGGCCAGACTCCGATCGATCCAGCTACGGGTGAACTGGTCGCTGGCGATATTGCTGCGCAGGCGCATCAGGTGTTCAAGAATCTCAAGGCCGTGCTGGCTGCTGCCGACCTTAATTTCGACAAAGTGGCCAGGGTCGGTATCTATCTCATCGATCTCGGCAATTTTGTGGCTGTCAACGAGGTCATGAAGACTTATTTCAACGAACCGTATCCCGCGCGCACCACAATTGGTGTGGCCGCGCTGCCGAAGGCGGCTGATGTCGAGATCGACATGATCGCCGTGATCGACTGATTGTTCGACTGCTTACTCGGATCTGCCCGCTGCCGGTATCCTTGACGGATGCCGCGCGCCGAAAAAAAAGGACTTGTTGATTCCGCCGTCGACCCCGGCCTCGATCCGGTTGGCGCATTGCCGGGTGTCGGCCCTGCACTGAAGGCCACATTGGAGCGCCTCGGCATCACGCGCATCCAGGATCTCTGGTTCCATCTGCCGCTGCGCTACGAGGATCGCACGCGGCTGACCCCGATCCGCGATCTGCGCATCGGTGAGTCGGCCCAGGTTGAGGGAACCATCGAGGCGGTCGAGCGCAGTTTCCGTTTCCGTCCGCAATTGCGCGTCGTCATCAGCGATGACGCGCGCACGATGCTGACCTTGCGCTTCTTCAATTTCCGCCGCGCCCAGGTCGAACAGTTGAATCCAGGTACGCGGCTGCGCTGCTTCGGCCAGATCCGCCACGGTGCGCAGGGTCCGGAAATCGTCCACCCGCAATACCAGCGCGTCGGCGAGGCCGGTGCCGAGGTGGAGGAAACCCTGACCGCGATTTATCCGGTCACCGAAGGCCTTGGACAGAAGCGCCTCGCCAATTTGATCGAGCTGTCTCTGCGCCGGTTGCCGGATGACGAGGTGTTGGAACTGGTACCGCCAGCGCTGCGCAATGATCTGCATATGCTCTCGCTGCGAGCGGCCCTGCTGCTCGTGCATCGGCCAACAGCGGATGCCGATGTCGCGGCCTTGCTGCTCGGCACCCATCCGGCCCAGCAGCGCCTGGCCTTCGAGGAACTGCTGAGCCATCACTTGAGCCTCAGGCAATTGCGCGTACAGATCCGCCAGCACGGCGCACCGAGCCTGCGCGGCAACGGCAAGTTGCGCAAAACCTTGATCAATTCCTTGCCGTTCCAGTTGACCGCCGCGCAACAACGCGTCAGCGCCGAGATTGCCGAGGACATCGCTGAGGCGCAGCCGATGTTGCGTCTGGTCCAGGGTGATGTCGGCTCGGGCAAGACCATCGTCGCCGCCTGGGCTGCGCTGGCGGCGATCGAATCCGGCTTCCAGGTCGCCTTGATGGCACCGACCGAGTTGCTCGCCGAGCAGCACTTTCGCAATCTCGGCGCCTGGTTTTCGCCGCTAGGCATTGAGCCGGTTTGGCTCGCCGGAAAGGTCCAGGGCAAAGCCCGTGCGGCGGCAATGGCGGCCCTCGCGGGTGATGCCAAGCTGGTCATCGGCACGCATGCGCTGATGCAGCAAGCCGTGCAATTTCGCGATCTCGGCCTGGTCATCATCGATGAACAACACCGTTTCGGTGTGCACCAGCGCCTCGCCTTGCGCGACAAGGGCCGTGATGGCGATCGGGTGCCGCATCAACTTGTGCTGACTGCCACACC
>JBDTCQ010000062.1:0-8459 GCA_039923515.1 Dokdonella sp. | reverse complement strand
GTGCTGACCGATCCATCCCTGCCACTCGCTCGGATGCTGCTTTACGGTTACGTCGTGTCACGCCTGTTGCACTTTGCTGCTTACCTCACCGGGCAGAGCCACGAAACCCGAGCCACGTTCTGGAGCGTCGGATCGCTCATCCTGATCTTCATGACTTGCTGGACTTTGTCTGTCGCGCTGGGATTTTAAACCAGCATCGACCGAAGCTAGATGGTTGCGTTATGACACCAAGCGAGGCTTAGTGTGCAATCCAGTGAAGTCCACAGCCTTGTTGGGATTCTCAACACTTGCGGGTGCGGAACCCGGATCGCCAAAGCGTTGGCTCGCCATTTTCCGGTTTGGTTGTGGACGCGCGCGTTGGGTTGGAATAAGTGGCCCCGAGGCCACCCCTCCTGCAGCCGTTAAACTCGCGCGCTAACCCGTCAACACGTTGCGAGTGACATAGCATGAACCCACCGGACAGCGCCGTAGCGACAGAAAGCATGGTCAAGTTTTCCCACCGGCGTTGGATGGTGAGAATCATCCGGCACCCGTCGGCCATCCTTCTGTTTGTGCAGTTGGCGGGATTGCTGCTGTATCCGTTCATCGAGCAGGCCCGGTCGGGCAGAGCAATTCTGGGAGCGTTTGGCGTGCTCGTGCTGGGCTTGGCCATTTCGATGGTGCGGCACACGCCGGGGCGTGCATGGATCAGTTTCAGCATCGCGGTGCCGGCGGTCGCTTTCAACGTGATCGACATGTTCCTGGATGTCCCGCAACTTCGTCCATGGTGGGCGGCACTTGAGGCGATCTTCTATTTCTATGCCGCCGGTTGCCTTATCAGCTACATGCTCGCGGACCGGCGCGCCACCACGGATGAACTGTTCGCGGCCGGGGCAACGTTCACGCTGCTCGCTTGGGCTTTCACCTTCCTTTTTGTCTTGTGTCAAACGCTGCAGCCAGGGTCTTTATCCGCCGCCGTGAATCCAGAGGCTCCGCGTACGTGGACGGAGATGCTTTTCCTGAGCTTTGCGTTGCTCTCCAGCACAGGCATAGGCGACGTCATTCCCATCACCGTCCACACCCGCGCGGTCGCGGCGCTGGAGATGTTTGTCGGCGTCATGTACATCGCGTTGGTCGTCTCGCGCCTGATTGCATTCAGCGTTACACAGCGTGACTAGCGCGGGAAAAACATGCCTTCAGGTCGCTTCTCTTGCGCGGAACACGAAGCATGCCGTCCAGGTCAAAGCCGACTTTGGCGGCACCAGAAGTTTGGCTGTGCGATCCGCGTGTGGCGCATATCAGTTACTCCACAAGGCTGATCATCTTTGCGGCTCACGGATCGCAATCAATTGGTAAATGCAGCACAAGTGATGGCGTGCACGGCCAATCAAGGCGCGATGAATTGCATCATGCCCGGCGGGTAGCGATCGCCGCTGGCGGCATTGGCCGGGAAAATGTCCGCGAGTGTAGCGAGCTCAATGCTGTCGAGTTCGATGTCGATTGCAGCCAGGTTTTCGTCCAGATTTGTACGTCGCCTGGTTCCGGGTATCGGTACGATATCGGCACCTTGGGCGAGCACCCACGCAAGGGCAAGTTGAGCCGGCTTGAGGCCACGGGTTTTGGCCAACCGGCCGACCGCATCGACGAGCTGGAGATTCTTCGCGAAGTTGTCGCCCTGGAATCGTGGCTGCTTGCGCCGGTAGTCGTCATCGGCAAAATCCTCGAATTGGCGGATTGCGCCGGTTAGAAATCCGCGCCCGAGCGGACTGTAGGCAACCAGCGAAATGCCGAGTTCGCGGCAAACCTCAAGCACACCGCTTTCCGGATCGCGCGACCACAGTGAGTACTCGCTCTGCAGAGCGCTGATCGGGTGCACGCCGTGGGCTTTGCGCAGGGTCACCGCACCGACCTCGGAAAGTCCCAGCCAGCGCACCTTGCCGGCCGTGACCAGATCGGCCATCGCGCCAACCGTATCCTCGATAGGTACGCGTGCATCGACGCGATGCAAATAGTAGAGATCGATTGTTTCGAAGCCGAGCCTGCGCAAACTGGCATCGCAGGCCTCGCGTACATGCTGCGGACGACCGTCAAGCGTGCGCTTCGCAGGTTCGACGGGATCACGCACGAAGCCGAACTTGGTCGCCAGCACCACTTCATTGCGGCGGCCGCGAATTGCCCGTCCGACCAGTTCCTCGTTGAGGTACGGGCCGTACATGTCGGCGGTATCAAGGAAATTGAGGCCCTGCTCCAGTGCGTGATGGATGGTCGCGATCGATTCCGCGTCATTGTGCGGACCGTAAAACTCACTCATGCCCATGCAACCGAGCCCGATGGCGGAAACCTCCGGACCATTGCGACCAATCTTGCGCATCTTCATTTCAGTATTCCGGTTGGGTACAGAAGACGCTGGACGATACGCGTAGTGCCACCGGAAAGGTTTATTGCGGGCTGATTCGCTTGCAAAGAAAGACTGCGGGGTGGCCCTGCCTGGATTGACAGGGCCATTGCGGTTGGCATGCACAGCGCGGAGAACAACGGGACATGGTCAGAGCGGGATCAGAGATCAAATCCATTGGCGAAGATGCGATCACTGATTGGCTCATCATAAGCAATGCGTACACCGCAGAATCGCAGATTGCTGTCGTTCTGCTCTCCAAGGTTTGCGGTCACGCTGATTGCTGACGCATATTGGTTAACCGGGTAGGAGAGTAACGGCGACAAAATACTGGCGTAGCTGCCCGGAAAATCGTCCGTGGAGTAGATGGTGCTGCCGTTGTAGGAATAGTTACCTAGCCCATCGTAGGTGGTGACGGCTGCCCAAATTGAACTCGTCGAGTTGTCGTAAAAATACAGGCGTATGTAGCGCACCACGGCACCCTCCGGCAATACCGCCTTGTGGGTAAACAGGGGACTGCTCCCGCCTGTTTTCGATATGCAGCCACCACCCGGATAGGAGTAGGTGGTCGCTGTTTCGACCGGGTGAAATGTTGACCCGATAATCCACAGGTAGCTGTACGCAGTACCCGCCGCTTGATCGGGCTGTGGTGCCACCGGATACGAGGGTGCTGCGACAGCTCCAAGTGTTGCCGATGCGGCGAACAGTCCCAGCATCCAGCGCGCAAGCGCTTTCCCACAAGTCAGTGCGGGTATTCTGATGTCGATGGTCATGGCTGTCTCCTTACTCTGAATAGAACACGCGCATGCCGCATAGACGCGTGTTGGCGCTCATTGCACCGATCAACAGATAGGATTTGTTGAAGTTGTCGATAACAGAGGGTGACGCCAGGACGAAGTACTCACTCGAATATCCCGTATTCATGGTCGAGTTGGCGCTGAGGAGGGTGTTGGCGTTGCTGTCACCTGCGAAGGTGTTGAGGATTGCGGTTACGCTGCCTGACGATCCGTTGTTGTAGTAGAACAGGCGCACGCCAAGCACCGACACACCCTCCGGCAGGTTCAGGCTCGTGTTGGTGTAGCCGTCCGTGTAAGTGCAGCCTCCGCCGGGATAAGTAACGGTTTGACTGCTGGTGCGCGGCGTGAATGCAGAGCCGGCGACGAATAGATAATTGTCTGCGTTCACAGCAGAAGGCGCGGCGGTTCCATCCACCGCCATGTCGGGTCCCGGCATATGGTAATAGTTCAGGTTTTGCGCCGGTGGAAATCCCTCACCCGTCGCTTCGTTCGCGAACGCGGGCAGGCAAGCCCCGAACAAGACGGCAGCCGCTGCAATACCCAGTAGTTTCCTGATCATGTCTATCTCCAGTAGTCGAGGGCGCGACTCTCCCGTCGCCGGTGCACGATAGAGGCCTGACTTGTGTCGTACCGTCGAATCGGTAGCACACAAAGTGCGGACCCGTTCTCGCTTCGTCGAGCATCTCTCTCTGGCATCTGCAGCGCCTTGTCTTGGGTCAAGGCGTGAGGAATGCTCCATGGGGGCGTCTGTGTATGCGGGCGATCCAGGCGCGATTTAGCTGGGTTGGTCCAGCCGAAAGGTGGGCCAATGCGCCTGCCCGGCTGACAACCCATGGAGATGCAAATCACTGCCTCCGGTTTCCATCCAGATCAATCGACTTCCGCCCGATCTGTGGCACGCTTCCGCCCTGGCACCAACACCCTGGAATCCTCGGCATGAAGTTGACTCCCACCCAGTTAGCGTCCGCCACGACCCTCGAAGGTGAAGCGGCACTGGTCCGTGCCGTCGGTGGCGTGTCGCTGACTGCCGCGATCATCAACATCATCGTGGGTTCCGGAATCTTCCTGTTACCCGCCTTGCTGTTCACACGCATGGGCTCGTCGGCACCGCTCGCCTTCCTCGCCGGGGCCCTGGCGATCGTGCCGGTTGCCTTGTGTTTTGCCGCCATCGGCAGTCGAGCGGCGGCCACGGGTGGCCCCTACACCTATGTCGGAGCCGCGTTTGGTCCCTTCGCCGGGTTCATTGCCGGCGCCTTGATGTGGATCTGCAATGTGGCTTCAAGCGGCGCGGTGGCTTCGGCGCTGTTTCTGCAGGTCGCGCGTGCGTGGCCGCAATGGGATGAGCCATCGTGGCGGACTCTGTTCATGGTGGTGCTTTACTCGGCCCTGATCGCGCTCAACGCATTTGGGGTCAGGCTGGGAACGCGTGCGATCAACACCTTGGCGGCGCTGAAGCTGACGCCGCTGTTTCTGCTCGCCCTGGTCGGCCTGTTTTTCGTCGACTGGAGCCAGATCAACTGGCTGGCGATCCCCTCCTGGCCGACGCTCGGGGCCTCGATCGTGCTGGTGATGTTCGCCTATTCAGGCATGGAAACCGCACTGATTCCATCGGGTGAATTGCGCGATGCCGCGCACAGCGTGCCGCGGGCGACGCTGGCCGCGATCTTGATCGTCGTCCTTCTTTACATGGGTATCCAGATCGTCACCCAAGGCATCCTCGGGCCGCTGCTGGCGACCAGCAAGGTGCCGCTGGCCGAGGCGGCTGGCACCCTGTGGTCGCCGGCTCTGGTCATTCTGCTGATCACCGCCGGGGTGTCGATGGGTGGTTTCATGATGGGCAACCTGCTCGCCTCGTCGCGTCTGCTCTATGCGCTGGGACGCGATGGCTACCTGCCATCGGCCTATGGTCGCGTCACCGCCACCTACCGGGTGCCACTGCTGGCCATCATCAGCCATGGCGCGCTCGCTTTTGTGCTGGCCGTGTCGGGTGATTTCGAGCGCCTCGCCATTATTTCCGGTGGGGCCAATTGTCTGATCTATCTCGGCGTCAGCGTGGCCACCGGGGTTGCCCAGAAGCGGGATCTGCGCAGCGGCGGCAAGCCTTTCGTGCTGCCAGGCGGCGTGCTGATTCCGGCAATTTCGGCGGTGGCAATGATCATCATTCTCGGCACGCTGTCGGGCGCGGAATGGACAGCCATCGGCATTGCGCTGCTGGCTCTGGTGATCATTTACGCCGGTTTGCGCCACTGGCGCTTGCGTCACTGAGCCCATCCGCCACGACAAACGCTTGGCGCGTTTCCTGCAAGGTTCACCGGCCTGTCCCCTGAACCGGATCGTGCGCGCCTGCCAGTCCAGGCCGCATCGAGCCGGCCCCTGATTGCCACGTTGACGATGTCCTCCGATCCCTGATGCGTTTGCCGCACGCCCTGGCCCTGTTCTGCTTCGCTTTGCTCGGGTCCGCCCAAGCCGCGCAGAACGGTTCGCTTGTGCCACTCGATGTTGCCGATGAAAGCGCGCCAACTTTCAGCGTCTATTCGTCGCGCGAAGGACTTTCCGACGAAATCTGGAGCACGATCGGTTTCGACAATCAGGGCTTTGTCTGGGCCGGCTCGGCGTCTTCACTGGCGCGCTTCGACGGCTATCGCTGGACACCGTGGCCATTTGCCCAGGCACGCAGTCTGGTTCGCGACATGCAGGTGGATGCCAAGGGCACGCTATGGGCCATCTTCGAGCGCGAAGGCCTGGCCCGCTATGACGGTCAGACGTGGTCGCTCCAAGCGGAGCACAACGAGTTTCACCAGCGATTCTCGAAAACATTCAACGCCGATGGCACCGCGGAGTTCTGGGTCAGCGACGACCACGGCTTCCGTCGCCTTGTGGGTGAGCAGTGGCAGGACGATCCAGGCAACGGCTCGGTGCGGGTCGGCCCGGTTGCACGGATCGAGCAGACCGAAACGCTGTTTGGTCAGCCACGCCAATGGATGGCGACGACCAGCGATGGCCTCTGGTTTCGCAACCTCGGCAGCAATGGCCAAACGCCGCCCTGGCGGCGTGTCGATCTGCCCGGGTTCGCCACCTTGCACACCACCGACATGCTGCGCACCCAGGATGGCGACGCCGAGGAGTTGTGGATCCTGACCTATGGCGAGGGTCTGATCCGTATCCGCAACGATGGCATCCGGATCTGGCGTGCGGCAGCCGGGGAATTGCCGACCGAGGCGATCTACTCGGCCCAGGTCACCTATTCGGCACAGGGCGAGCGCACATTGTGGTTGGCCTCACGCGCTGGTTTGCTGCGTTTCCGCAACGAGCGCATGGCCGCGTTTGATCGTCGCAATGGACTGCCCTCGGATGCCGTGCGCGGGCTCAAACTGCAGACCAGTCCCGATGGCACTGAACTGCTCTGGCTGGCGACCGAAGGCGGCATCGCACGCACGGCGCTGACCAACAGCCAATGGCAAACCGTGTCCCTGCTGGGTGCCAGTGAGAACGGCATCTTCGCCGACATGCTGGAACCGGATGGCAAGGGTGGTGAACGCCTCTGGGTCGGCAGTGCGAAAGGTGGCCTTGCCCTGCTGCAGGATGGCGACTGGCGCCATTTCACGTATGCAAACGGCAAGCTGCCCCACGAAGGCGTGCGCCAGATCTGGCGTTTGACCGATGCCAATGGCCATCCGCAACGGCTGCTCAGCCTGATCAACGGCGAGTTGATGCGGATCGATGATGCGCTCAATTTCATACCTGTGGCGTCACCGTGGCCGAAGAACACCGATGATCTGGCCGCGATCGCAATTTCGCGACTACAAGAGGGGATCCACGAAACCTGGTTTGGTACCTTGCACAGCGGCATCCATCGGCTCAGCCAGGGTCGCTGGACACAATTCCTCGCCGATGGGGCAACCCAGCCTTGGGCCGTCATCGGCATGACCGAACAGATCGACGCGCACGGCCGCTCCTGGCTATGGGCGGCAAGCAATCAGGGCCTGGCGCTATTCAACGGTCTGCAATGGAAACTCATCCAGGGACTCCCGGCCGACAGCTTTCGCGCGATCACCCTGCTCAAGCATTCGGCTCGACCCACCCTTTGGGCCGCGAGCAATCGCAACGGCGTCCTGCGCCTGGATGTGAGCGATCCAGAGCATCCGCTTCTGATCTCCGACGACAAGGTCCCGCCTGCGCCGGACCCAACCATTTACTCCGTGATTGAGGACAGCAAGGGCCGGATCTATGTCTGCACCAACAATGGCGTCCAGCAACTGACGCCCATCGCTGACCAGCATTATGCCGAGCGCGTGTTCCGGCGCCGCGACGGCCTCGTCCACGACGAATGCAACACCAATGCGCAATTCGTCGATGCGCATGATCGCTACTGGGTCGGCACGCTCGGCGGCCTGAGCATGTACGACCCGAACATCAACACGGGCGCGCAGCTAGCCCAGCCAAAACCCTTGCGCTTCACCGAACTGGCCGTCAATGGCAGCAACATCGATCTGCGCGATGGGTTGGACGCAGTACTGCCCGCGGGGATGCGCGAGATGGATGTCGGCTATTCGGTTCTTTCCGGATTGCGCGAACAGGATTCGACCTATCGCAGCCAGTTGGTTGGCCTGGAAGCGGCGCCGAGCACGTGGAGCAGCGAGCATCACCGAGGTTTCAGTCGATTGCCACCCGGACGCTACACCCTGAATGTCGAGGGCCGTGACTACGCAGGTACCGCGAGCGCACCGATCTCACTCAACTTCTCCATTGAGGCGCGCTGGTTCGAACAAGTGTGGGTCCGCATCCTGCTCGGCCTGCTCGGCCTGGCGAGTGTGACCGGACTGGTCATGCTCTATAACCACGGGTTGCGACGGCGCCAGCGTCACCTCAAACACGAGGTCGCCCGACGCACCGCGGAAATCCGCGCGGTCAATCAGCGTCTGACCGAACTTTCCTACCAGGATCCATTGACGGGCGTCGCCAACCGGCGGCGTCTGATGGAGGCAATCAACTCGGCCATCGAGCGGGCGGTGACGCGCGCTCTGCCGATCGGCTTGATCGTCATCGATGTCGATTATTTCAAGGACTACAACGACAGCCACGGCCACCTGGCCGGCGACGTAGCCCTGCGTGCAGTCGCTCAGGCCCTGCAGAGCGCAACCCGCGAGCAGGATCTGGTATCGCGCTTCGGCGGAGAGGAATTTGCCTGCCTGATGATCGATGCCAATATCGAGGTCGTCGAACGGTGTGCCGAGCGCATGCGCGCCCTGGTCGAGGCGCTGCCACCGCGCACGCTCGGCAATGACACC
>JBDTCQ010000061.1:0-5660 GCA_039923515.1 Dokdonella sp. | reverse complement strand
GGTGAAGCTTGGTTTCAAGCATGGCGAAGCAATGACACTGAATGGTGATCGCATGCCCGGCCACTTGCTACTCGCCGAACTCAATCGACTCTTCGCAGCCTACGGCGTCGGCCGCGGTATCTACACTGGCGACACGACGATCGGGCTCAAGGGCCGCATCATTTATGAAGCGCCGGGATTGATCGCCTTGCTCACCGCGCATCGTGCGCTTGAGGAAACGGTCTTGTCGAAAGCACAGAACCGCTTCAAGCCAGCGGTGGCGAAGCAGTGGGTTGAGTTGGTCTACGAAGGTTTTTTCCATGATCCGCTCAAGGCCGATCTCGAAGCCTTTCTCGAATCAAGCCAACAGTGCGTCAATGGTGAGGTCACGCTGGAGACTCACGGCGGCACGGTTCACGCGGTCTCAATCGTCTCGCCGCATATCCTCAATGCCAAAGGTGCAACCTATGCGCAATCGGCTGATTGGGGCGTTGCCGAAGCCGAGGGTTTCATCCGCCTCTACGGCATGAGTTCGACCTTGTGGGCTGAAGTGAACCGGGACGTGGACGCATGAGCGATCTGCTCGCCGCCACGCTCGATCATCTGCGTGCACTGGTCGCGTTCGACACGCGCAATCCCCCGCGCGTGATCGACACTGGCGGCATCTTCGATTATCTGCGCAGGAACCTGCCGGGCTTCGAGATCGAAATTGCCGATCACGGTGCCGGCGCGGTTAGCCTGTATGCAACGCGCGGCAAACCGAAAACTCTGTTCAACGTGCATCTCGATACGGTTCCGGATTCGCCGCACTGGTCGGCGGACCCGTTTGCATTGCGCATCGGCCCTGATCGCGCGATTGGTCTCGGTGCCTGCGACATCAAGGGTGCAGCGGCCGCACTTGTCGCCGCAGCGAACACCACACAGGGTGATGCTGCGTTTCTGTTTTCATCGGACGAGGAAGCCAATGATTCCCGCTGCATCGCGGCGTTTCTTGCGCGCGGAATTCCGTATGACGCGGTGCTCGTCGCGGAACCGACCCGCTCCGAAGCCGTGCTCGCGCATCGCGGCATCAGTTCAGTGCTGATGCGTTTCGCCGGAACCGCAGGGCACGCCTCGGCACAACAATCAGCCGCCGACAGCGCCCTGCACCAAGCCATTCGCTGGGGCAACCAGGCGCTTGCGTATGTCGATACGTGCGCGCATGAGCGCTTCGGCGGATTAACTGGTTTGCGCTTCAATATCGGCCGCGTTGAAGGCGGCATCAAGGCCAACATGATCGCGCCGGCCGCTGAACTCCGTTTCGGATTCCGGCCGCTGCCGTCGACCGATGTCGATGGACTGTTGCAGAGGTTCCGCGGTTTCGCCCATCCGCAAGCCGCCGAATTCAGCGAAACCTTTCGCGGGCCGAGCCTGCCATCGGGTGCGATTGCCGATGCCGAATCACGCCGACTCGCTGCACGTGATATTGCCGATGCACTCAATCTACCAATTGGTAATGCCGTTGATTTCTGGACCGAGGCCTCGCTGTTTTCGCAGGCCGGCTACAACGCGCTCGTTTATGGTCCCGGCGATATCGGACAGGCCCATGCTGCCGATGAATGGGTTGCTCTTGACCAACTGAAAACCTACGCAGATTCCGTGTCCAGGATCATCCATGAATAGCGCGACCCGTCAGACTCGTCAGACCATCGTGCGCCTGCTATCAAGCATGGCCAGCGCGAAAGAAATCTCGCAATACCTCAAGCGCTTCTCGCAGATCGACGCGAAGCGTTTCGCTGTGGTCAAGGTCGGTGGTGCCGTGTTGCGTGACGATCTCGATGCGCTGACTTCCTCGCTGGCCTTCCTCCAGGAGGTCGGTCTGACGCCGATCGTCATCCATGGTGCCGGTCCGCAACTGGATACGGAACTTGCGGCTGCCGGAATCGAGAAGCGCACGATCAACGGCTTGCGTGTGACTTCGCCTGAAGCACTGGCAATCGTGCGTCGTGTTTTTCAGGCGCAGAATCTCAAGCTGGTCGAGGCGCTGCAAGAAGGGGATACGCGGGCAACCTCGATCACCGCCGGAGTATTCGAGGCCGAATATCTTGATCGCGATTCGCTCGGCCTGGTCGGTCAAGTGAGCCGCGTCAATCTCGCGCCGATCGAAGCGAGCCTGCACGCCGGCTCAATTCCTGTGATCGCCAGCATGGGTGAAACCGCGGGTGGTCAGATCCTCAACATCAATGCGGACTTCGCCGCCAATGAACTCGTGCAGGTCTTGCAGCCCTACAAGATCATTTTTCTGACCGGCACGGGTGGCTTGCTCGATGGTGATAACCGGGTCATCGACTCGATCAATCTGTCGACTGAGTACGAGCATCTTATTGCGCAGCCGTGGCTGCACTCGGGTATGCGCGTCAAGATCGAGCAGATCAAGAACCTGCTCGATCGCCTGCCGCTGACCTCGTCGGTATCTATCACCCATCCCGCCGAGCTGGCCAAGGAGTTGTTCACGCACAAGGGCTCCGGAACCCTGATCCGGCGCGGCGAGAAAGTGCTTGGTGTCAACTCATGGGATCAACTGGATCTGCCACGCTTGCGCGGGCTGATCGAATCGAGTTTCTCGCGCACGCTGGTTGATGAATATTTCGAGCGTACGCCATTGTTCCGGGCCTATGTCAGCGAGAACTATCGCGCCGCCCTGATCCTTCTGACGGAAGGTGGCATCACCTATCTCGACAAATTCGCCGTGCTTGATGATGCGCAGGGTGAAGGCCTCGGTCGTGCGGTCTGGCAGGTCATGCGCGAGGAGAATCCGCAGCTGTTCTGGCGCTCGCGTCACGGCAATTCGGTCAATCCGTTTTATTACGCCGAATCGGATGGATGCATCAAGATGGAGCAGTGGAAAGTGTTCTGGTATGGAGTTGAGGGCTTTGCCGCCATCGAGGAATGCGTTGAACATTGCCGGACTCGCCCGGCCACTCTGATCTCACCACCGGAGCGCGCGGCATGAAAGTCAGAACCGTTGGCATCGTCGGTGCGCGCGGCCACACCGGGGCCGAATTGATTCAACTTGTCGCTGCACATGAGGGCCTTGATCTCGCTTTTGTTTCATCACGCGAGTTGCAAGGCCAGCGCGTGGCTGATCATGTTGACGCTTACAGCGGCGAACTATGTTTTGAGTCGCTCGATGCAGATGCCGTTGCGGCACGATTGGCTGATGCCGTCATTCTTGCCCTGCCTAACGACAAGGCCGCGTCATATGTGCAAGCCATCGATGCGAGTGCGTCTGATACCCTCATCATTGATCTTTCAGCCGACTACCGGTTCGATGCGAACTGGTATTACGGTCTTCCCGAACTGACTCGTGCCCGCTACAAGGGCCAGCGCAGGATCAGCAATCCGGGCTGCTACGCGACCGGGATGCAACTTGCCATTTCACCCTTGACCAAGGTGCTGGCTGGGCCGCCGCAATGCTTTGGCGTGTCCGGCTACTCCGGTGCGGGGACGATGCCATCGGACAAGAACGATCCGGACAAGCTGCGCGACAACCTGATGCCGTACGCGCTGGTCGGTCATATGCATGAGCGCGAAGTGTCGAATCAACTCGGTGTACCCGTCGAATTCATGCCGCACGTCGCGCCGCACTTCCGCGGCATCACAATGACCGTGAACCTGTGGCTGCAACTGCCGATGAAGCGCGAGGAGATCATTGCGCGCTATAGCAAATTTTATGCGGACGAACCCTTGGTCGACGTTGTCAATGATGCGCCGTGGGTCAGTCGGATTGCAGGACGCCATCATGTCGAGATTGGCGGATTTTTCGTGGCAGCGGGTGGAAAGCGGGTCGTCGTGGTAGCCACGCTCGACAACCTGCTCAAGGGTGCGGCAACCCAGGCGATGCAGAATCTCAATCTCGCTCTCGGCTTCGATGAGCTGAGCGGCATACCGAAAACGCGAATCGCTGCGGAGGCGAAGGCATGAGCGATCTTCTCTGGCAGAAATCCGGGATCCAGACCGACCAGCGCATCATGCAATTCCTGGCTGGCGATGATGTCGTACTAGACCGCGAGTTCTTCCTCCACGACATAGAGGCGAGCAAGGCACATGTCGAAGGGCTTGCCCATATCGGCATCGTCAGTGCGCCCGAGTCGGCTGACCTGATCCGAGAACTCGACCAGCTTGGCGATGATTTCGGCAAGGGTTCCTTTGTCCTCGATGAGCGCTTTGAGGATGGGCATTCGGCGATCGAGGCGCGTTTGACCGAGCGCCTCGGTGATGCCGGGCGCAAGGTCCACAGCGGACGTAGTCGCAATGATCAGGTGTTGGTGGCGAGCCGGCTCTGGCTGAAATCGAAACTGCTTGAGCTGTCCTCAACTTGTGCTGCGGTGGCCAATGTGTGCATCTATCGTGCCGAGCGCGATGTGTTGCCGATGCCGGGCTATACGCACTTGCAACGCGCTGTCGTCTCATCGACCGCGATGTGGTTCGCGGCGTTTGCCGAAGCCTTTATCGACAACGCCTGGCGGGCACGCCAGACGCTTGCCCTGATTGATGCGAACCCCCTCGGCACGGCTGCCGGTTATGGGGTCAATCTCAATCTTGATCGCGAACAAACGACACGCAAGCTTGGCTTTGCACGCATGCAGATCAGTCCGATCTATGCCCAGCTTTCACGCGGCAAATTTGAGATGGCCGCACTCGATGCGCTTGGCTCGGCGGTGCTCGATCTGCGTCGCCTTGTCTGGGATCTTTCCCTGTTCACGACGTCCGAATTCGGCTTCGTCAATCTGCCCGCGCAGTACACCACCGGCAGTTCGATCATGCCGAACAAGCGCAATCCCGATGTCATTGAACTGATGCGAGCAAGCTATGCCAGTGTCGCCGCGGCGCGCACCGAGATCGAACAACTGCTGTCGCTGCCAACCGGCTATCAGCGTGACCTGCAAGCCAGCAAGGGTGCGGTTATCCACGGTTTCCATCGTGGCCTCAGTGCTCTGGCCTTGTTGCCGGAACTGTTGTCGAAGCTGGAATGGAATGCGCCCCGGATGCGTGCTGCAATCGAACCTTCGATGTACGCAACCGATGCTGCGATCGAGGCGGCCATTGCCGGCGTCCCGTTTCGCGACGCGTATCGCGCGGCCGCTGATTCGGTCAGTGAGGCAGGCCAGGGACGCACACCGGAATCCAGTCTTGCGGCCCGTGTTTCGCCCGGATCAGGCAGTGACCTTCGCCTCGATGAATTGCGTAGTCGTTTGGCAAGCCTGCAATGAGAGCGCGCATTCGCGACGCCAGCAAGGGATCGCCCGGTTGCCTTGGGAGCGACTTCAGCCGCGATGCTTCTCCCGCAATCCACATAGACGCATCGCGACTGAAGTCGCTCCCACAGGATTCATGTCACGCAGCCGCAATCGCGAAGTTCCCGCGCCACGCTGTCCAGGGGATCATGCAATGAGCGCCAAGGAATCCATCGCGATGCCGCATCAATTCATCGAACAGGACTTGCCCGTCTGGCGTCGCGCGGTCCTCAAGGTTGGCAGCAGTTTGCTCGCGGAAGAAGGCGCGGGCCTGACCTCACGGCATGCGCTGGCACTCGCGCAGTTTGTCGCAGCAAGCCATCTGGCCGGACGTGAGGTGGTGATTGTCTCTTCTGGCGCGGTTGCCGCCGGGCGCGCACTCGTTCCAAAACAACCCGTCGCGGG
>JBDTCQ010000060.1:0-3010 GCA_039923515.1 Dokdonella sp. | reverse complement strand
GACCGATGCGCCTGGCGCAGTCGGCACGAGTCCCCAGGTCAACAATCTCGATCTGATGGCGACGGCGGGCTCGGCGCAGTGGTATGGAAATCACTTTGAAGGCGCATGGAGCACGCCCGGCGGCAGCCCGGATGCGGCGAACAATGTCGAGGCGATCTTTCTGCCGCCCGGCTCAATCGAGCCGCTGACGATTGCGGTGAGCGCCTTCAATATTGCCGGCGATGGCGTGCCCGGAAATGCCGATGGCACCGATCAGGATTTCGCCCTGGTCTGCAGCAATTGCGCAAGGCAGCCAGGTTTCACGCTCAAGTCGATGCCCGCCGCTTGGAGCGTCTGCACATCGACGACCGGCTCGGTTGATTTTGCCCTGAGCACTCAATCCATTCTCGGTTTCACTTCGCCAGCCTTGGTTTCGATTTCCGGCAATCCGGCAGGTACGACCACGGCTGTCTCGGTCAATCCGATCGCGGTTCCGGGCAGCGCCACGTTGACGATCGGCAATCTGGCTGTTGCAGCCGCTGGCAGCAACACGCTTGCGATCAGCGCGCAGGCGGCTGGCATCACCCGGACACGCTATGCACAATTGGGTTTGGCGGCTTCAGTGCCGATGTCGCCGACGCCGAATCTGCCGGTGGACAACGCAGGCAATGTCGCCCGACATCCGTTGTTGAACTGGACGGCCGTTGCCACCGCGGAGGACTACCGGATTGAAATCGCCCGCGATGCAGCGTTCAGCGATGTCATCTATACAACGACCACTCAGGCGACCACGCACACGGTCGCCAGCGAACTTGATTACGCAACGCGCTACTACTGGCGCGTAATTGCAACCAATCCATGCGGTGGGAGTCTCCCCACTCAGACGTTCTCGTTCACGACCACACCGCGACCGGGCGAATGTGCGTTCGGCGCAACGCCCACCGTGATCCAGCACAGTGATTTCGAGACGGGCATCGGCGCGTGGACGCATTCCGGAGATCACGATACCTGGGCGCTGTCGGGCGCACGCTCGCATGGCCCGGGCCATTCCCTGCTTGCCGTGGATGTCGCTTACGATTCCGACCAGCGCCTCGTTTCGCCCGCCATTGCGCTGCCGGCGGATTCGGCGCCGCTGAGCCTGCAGTTCTGGAGTTACCAGTCCATCGAGGATCGCATCGGCGGTTGTTACGACGGTGCTTTTCTCGAGATTTCCGGCGATGCCGGCGCAAGTTGGGCTCAGGTGCCGGCATCAAAACTCCTGATGGGTCCCTATCGAGGCCCGATAAGCACTTCGTTCAACAATCCTGCACGCGGCAAGCAGGCCTGGTGCGGCGATCCACAGGACTGGTCGCGCTACATCGTCGATCTCGACGCGTATGCCGGCAAAACCGTGCAGTTCCGTTTCCGCATGGCCACCGATGCCTCGACTGGGCGCGTGCCCGATGGCTTTTATCTCGATGACGTGAGCGTGCAGACCTGTGTCGGGCCATCCGATTCCATCTTTGCCAATGGCTTCGAGGCGCCGCCACCGAATTGAACGCTACCTCCCGTCAGCGCATGCGTGGGTAAATCTACCCTTGGCGACACAGCTTGATATGCTCCTCGACAATCGCACATGCCCGGAACAACGAGCCCGATGACCGATACCCTTGATACCGGGGAAATCACCCGACTGCTGGCACGTTGCGGCGAGGGTGACGGCGAGGCCCGCAATCACCTGACACCGATCGTCTATGCGGAACTCAAGTCGCTCGCCGCCCATGCGATGCGGCGGGAGCGCGAGGGCCATACGCTGCAGACAACCGCCTTGGTCAACGAAGCCTGTTTGCGCCTGCTTGGTGACGAGGCCGCGAGCGGGGCGAACCGCGCGCAATTTGCGGCACTCGCGGCGCAGGCTATGCGCCGCGTGCTTGTCGACCATGCGCGTCGCCGCCAAGCCGCCAAGCGACCCGATCCTGCGCTGCGCCTCGACATTGTCGAAATCGACCTGGCTTCCGACTCGCCCGAGATTGTTGATCTCGTCGAGCTCGACGACGCATTGGATCGACTGGCCGGGCTGAGTCCGCGCCAGGCGCACGTCGTCGACCTCAAGTTCTTCGCCGGACTCGAGCTCGAGCAAATTGCCGACCTGCTTGAAGTTGCGCGCCCGACCATCGTGCGCGACTGGCGCATGGCACGCGCCTGGCTGCAGCGCGAGCTGGCGTGAAGCGCAGCCGCTGCTTCAATCACCGGTCTCGAAGCCCGCTGCAAAGATCTCGTCTTCGATCCAGAAAAGCGAAACGTAGCGTGCGCTGCTTTCAATACCATTGGCGCCGATGACGACCCGATAGACGCCGGCCATGCGGGTGGCAGGATCATAAGGATCGAAGCGCCCGAGAGTCGGCGTCGTGAATTCCAGATCGGTCCACGGCAACGTTGCATCGGGCGCCTGATAGATCACTTGCTGATTGTCGATTCGTTGCAGGCGAAGCAAGGGAACGTTGCTCGCCGCAGCGCTTGCACCACCGCTGGAACCCTCGCTGCCGGCGATGCTCAGCATGCGCTGGGAACCACGCAGGCCCTGGCCTTCAAGTCGCAGTGCTCCGGGCAATTGGAGTGTTGTCGGTGTCACGCTGAAGCTTGGACGCTGGCCAGAAAACGTCGTCGCAAACGCACTGCGCAAATGCGTTTCCGCACTGGCAAGGGTGGCCGTGGTGCCTTGTCCACCCGCGACCAGGGCATGCCCGAACGAGGTCAGCGCAATGAGCGGACGGCTGCGTGCGCTCGACAGTACAGGGCCGGCCAGAAATACGCCGCGCACGGGATCGTAGATCTCGGTCGTGGCCAGCGGAGTCGTCGAGGCGCCGGTGCCACCTGCCAGCAAGACTACGCCATCCGGCATGACGATGATGGCCGCATCCGCGCGTGCGCTAGCGAGGCTCCCGGTTGCGCTGAAGGTGCCCGTTTGCGGATCAAAAAGTTCGGCACTTGCGAGCACGGCAGAGGCTGAGTTCCGGCCGCCGGCAAGAAGCACTTTCCCGTTTGGTAGCAG
>JBDTCQ010000059.1:0-4184 GCA_039923515.1 Dokdonella sp. | reverse complement strand
CTGCTGAATACGCCGGGTTTCGACAGGATTGATTTTTCGCACCTGAAGATGACCTTGGGTGGCGGCATGGCGGTGCAACGCTCGGTCGCGGAGCGCTGGAAACAGGTCACCGGTTGCACACTGGTCGAAGCGTACGGCCTGACGGAAACCTCCCCTGCGGCATGCATCAATCCCATGGACCTGGCCAGCTACAACGGCTCGATCGGCATGCCGGTGCCATCAACGGACGCGTGCATCAAGGATGACGACGGACAGAAACTGGCAGTAGGCGAAGTGGGTGAACTGTGCATCAAGGGGCCGCAAGTCATGTGTGGTTACTGGCAGCGCCCGGAAGACACCGCTGCGGTATTCGACAGCGAAGGTTGGCTGCGCACCGGCGACATGGCACGCATGGATGCGGAGGGCTTCTTCTACATCGTCGACCGGAAGAAGGACATGATCCTGGTGTCCGGATTCAACGTCTATCCCAATGAGGTCGAGGATGTCATCGCGATGATGCCCGGTGTCCTGGAAGTGGCGGCGGTGGGGGTTCCAGACGAGAAATCCGGCGAAGCCGTAAAAGTCGTCATCGTGAAGAAGGATCCTTCGCTGACCGCCGAGCAGGTCAAGGCGCATGCGCGTGAAAACCTCACCGGCTACAAGCACCCCAGGTACGTGGAATTTCGGTCGGAATTGCCCAAGACCAATGTCGGCAAGATCCTGCGGCGGGAGTTGCGGGACCCTCCCGCGGCGATATAGCGTGTCTTCGCGGGTTTTGATCGCCAAAGTCTCTTGACTCTTGCGGGTTGGTTTCGGGTGTAGCATCCGGCGGGTGGGCCCTGACCGGTCCGCCCGCGCCCATGTGACTCAGCGGACGGCCGCCCAACGAGGACCGCTCCAATGAGCAAGATCGAAAAACTTCTGCGCGTCCATGCGTACCCGACCATGCGGGTCGAAAGCGATCCGGCCGGGCGGGAACACTGGCTTTACATGCACTCCGATCATCAGGCTGGCGTGCGCCCGTGTTTTCGCACTGCGTTGATGGACGATATGTGGAGCTACCTCACTTCGATCACCTTGCGTGAGTCGCAACGTGAGCCCGGTCGTCTTCGCCATGTCGTGCTCGCCTCGGATGCCCCGGCGTTCAATCTTGGTGGTGATCTTGAGCTGTTTTCAAAGCTGATACGCGAAAACAACCGTGAACGCCTACTTGCATATGCACGCCGCTGCGTGGATGGCGTCCATCATTTGCACAATAGCCTCGGAGGCGACGTACGCACGATCGCATTGGTGCAGGGTGATGCGCTGGGCGGCGGCATGGAGCTCGCACTGGCATGCCACACCATCGTCGCCGAGGAAGGCGTTGGCATGGGCCTGCCGGAAGTCCTGTTCGGATTGTTCCCAGGCATGGGCGCATATTCCTTCCTGTGCAAGCGTGTGTCGCCGCAATTGGCGGAAAAACTCATCCTCGATGGTGAAATCCACTCCAGCGAAGAGTTGCATCGATTGGGCGTGGTCGACATCCTCGTGGGCAAGGGTGAAGGCGAGCGCGCCGTGCAGGACCTGATGCGCCAGCAACAGCGCGCTCCTCACGCACACCTCGCGCTCAATGCGGTCAGGGCGATTGCACAGCCGGTGGGCTATGACGAACTGATGGGGATTACGGAAGTCTGGGTCGATACCGCCCTGACGCTCGGCGATCGGTCGTTGAAGACGATGGATCGTATCGTCCGCGCGCAGACACGCCGCGCCGGGGCCGAAGCCGCCTGACGAACCTAGAGGTTATTGCTGCTCGCTGTCGCTATTGCGCGCGGTATGCGTTTCTGCGCGAGTCTTCAGCGCGGATTGACCTTGCACCAGCCGCTCGCGCAGGCCGGCTAGGCGTTGTCGCCACTCACGTGAAATCTGCCAATCCGCCAGGCCCATCAGTTCTCCGCCTGCAGTAGCCAACCTGACCAGGCCAAGGTTGCTGGCCACCCCTTTGAGCGCGTGCGCATGCTCGCGCACTTGCTCCCAATCTTGACGATCTCCCGCCTGCTGCAATGCAACCACGCTTGCATTGGCGTCATGCAGGCATTGGGCGACAAATTCCCGCTCGAAGACATCACCCATTCCAAGCGAGGCCAACTCGTCAAGGATGCCGAAATCCAGGACGCCGTCCGATGATGCCAACTCGACCCGCGTCATCGTGGTCGGTGTCGCGACGTGACCTGCGACGGTGATTTCCGCAAGGATGTCGAGCAAACGAGCGGCCACTACCGGCTTGGCAAGAAACGCCCGCGCCCCGGCTTGTTCGCAACGCTGGATGGATTCCGGGGTGACATCCGCGCTGAGCACCAAGACTGGAGTTCGCCGCCCACCGCCGGCTTCCATTACCCGCATTTGACGCAACAGATCCAAACCACTCACGCCGGGCATGTGCAGATCCACAATGACCGCGTCATAGTCATTGGACTCCAACGCACTAAGCACCGCTTCACCATCTTCCACCGCCACCGTCCGGTGTCCCGCTTTTTGCAGAAGCCGCTCCAGCACCATCCGATTGGCGGCGTGATCGTCCGCCATCAGGATATGCATGCTCCGCACCCGTGCCCTGTGGCGCAGGAACGGATCGGTGAAAGCAATGACATTTTCGCCCGATATGTTGGCCGTGGCATTGGCAGTCGGAATCGCTGCTGGAATTTCGATCGGCTGTTGAGCGGGAGCCAGTGTTTCAAACGGCAGTTCGACCCAAAAACGACTGCCACGATTTTCGCCACTTTCAAACCCGATGCTGCCACCCATTGCCTCGGTTAAACCCTTGGCAATGGTAGTACCCAGACCGGTGCCCCCATACCGTCTGGACAACGTGGCATCGGCCTGCTCAAACGCTTCGAACAACCTCGCTCGCGAGGAGGCGGAAATGCCGATCCCCGTGTCGATCACCGTAAAGCGTAGTCGCGGGTTGAACGGATCCGCCGAAACCCGGCTGACATCCAGCGTGACAGAGCCGTGATCGGTGAACTTGACGGCATTCCCCGCCAGGTTGAGTAATACCTGCTGCAGGTGCCCGGCATCGCCGCAGAGGTGTGAGGGGACATCTGCCGCGATATGTGCCTCATACGCCAACTGCTTTGCGCGGGCCATGGGCTGCAGGATCAGGCCGATCCCATCAATCAATTCGTGCAGGGAAAAACGGGCAAGGTTCAGTTTGAGCTTGCCCGCCTCGATGGCTGAAATGTCGAGAACATCCTCGACCAGTGACAGCAGCGAGCGTGTCGATGCCTGGATGGTGTTGAGGCACTCACGTTGTTCGGAATCCAGTCTCGTGGTTGCAAGCAATTCCGACATTCCCGCCAGCCCATTGAGGGGCGTGCGGAACTCGTGGCTCATGTTGGCCAGGAAGCGGCTTTTGGCTTCATTCGCTTTTCTCGCCGCTTCCGTTGCACGCGTCAATGCGCGTAGCAAGCCAGAGAGATACATGGGCACCGCAATCAGGCCAAATAGCAGGCCAAGCCCGAGTTCGCGATTGCGCATCCAGTATTCGTTGAGTACCAATACAGCACCGAAGCTCACAACTGCCGCGCCCACGGCGATTTTCAGGTAACGGTTTCCATATCGCAGTCCGTTGCCGATCGTGACCCACATGATGATGACGTAGACCCAAGCCAGCGGTTCGCCCAGGCGAATCATCGCCGCGGCCATCAATCCATAGTCGAACAACATCCCGATGGCCCGGCGCAGATGCGAGACACCTGGTTGTCTTAGAAGCCAAACGATCAGCAGCGTCCCTACGACAAATCCGGATGCCACCATTTGCAGCACCAGCACGTAGCCATCACTGGTCTGTGCTGGTCTCAACAACAGGTAAAGCAGCACCACCGACAACACAACGATCCGTACCAATGCCTGGCCGTGCTCGCTATCGGGCCTGCTCCCCAGACGCACCTGAATGCGATTCAAGAACGCTCGCATCACTCACTCCAGCCCTGGTCGCTTGGAGATGGATGAAAACCTCGCGCAGATGTCTTCGAGTTTGGCGCGGTTGCGCAACAGTGCGTCAACGCAGCGCGGGTCGAAAAGAATGCCGCTCTGCTCGCGCAGATACGCCAGTGCGGCATCCAGTGCCCAGCTGGGTTTGTACGGACGCGGCGACAGCAACGCATCGACGACATCGGCAACAGCCACGATGCGGGCTTCGATGGGGATTTCGTCCCCAACCAGTC
>JBDTCQ010000058.1:0-5950 GCA_039923515.1 Dokdonella sp. | reverse complement strand
CGAAGTTGACCATTGCCGAAGTTGTCGGCGCGATGATGCCATTCAGGATCGGATCGCCCGCTTGCTGGCGTGGTGCGTTCGGGAACGGATCCCAGGCGGTGACGTTGGAGTCGTAGCGGCTGCCGAGCTTGCATACGGCACGGTAGATCTCGCGCAGATAGGCCTGGGTCTCGATGCGGCCGTCGGAACGCCTGACGAACAACGGATCCAGCCCGGTCAGCTCGGTCACCTAGCCGATCATCGCTTCGGTGGCGGCAGGATCGGAGCGGCCTTTCAACAAGGTGGTCGCATACTCACCGCGCGTGTAGGCGATGACCGGCGCCATCGTTGCGTCACTAAGCTTTCCCTGGCGCTCCAGATGCGCGGCGGCAATCGAAGGCAGGGTGGTCATCCACGGCAACGGCGAGACCGTGTCGTTGCTCCACGCCGAGGGATCGAGATACGGCGAAACCAGGATCACCCCGCTCATCGCCACACCGAGCCGGGTCTGCATGTACTCGGTAATGCGCGGACCGTGGAAGCCGCCGTAGCTTTCGCCAGCGTAGTACTTGCGCGAATTCATGCGGCCGTTCTTGACCAGCCAGTCGACCATGATCCGGGACAGGTACTCGATGGCGATATCGGTGCTGTAGAACTCCTTGGTCGCCTGCTTGTCATCGACCAGGGCACGGCTGTAACCGGTGCCGATCGGATCGATGAAGACCAGATCGGTGAAACCGAGCCAGGTATCCGGATTGTCGTACAGGGTCGGATCCGCCGATGGCGAATCACCTTCGGCACCAAAGTTCACTTTCTTTGGACCGATCGCACCGAAGTTCAGATACACCGACGAAGCGCCCGGCCCCCCATTGAGCGCAAAGGTCACCGGCCGATTTGTGCCGGCCATCGTGTAGGCAGGGTAGACCACTTCGCCAATGGTTTTGCCCTGGGCATCGCGCACCGGCAGCGCACCGATGCTTGCGGTGTATTCAACGCGCGCCCAGCGACGACGGTGGTCTGTGTCACCTGTGCCTGAACAGGCAATGGTGGCTGCTTGAACTCTTCCGGGGCCGTGGCTGCGGCCTCGGCTGGCGGCTTGGAGGCGTCAGCCGCTGATGCAATCGCGGCGTACAAACCGCCGAATGCCAGCCCAGCCAACAAGACGGTCAGCGTGAAAAGACGCATGGCGGAATCCTCGCAAAGGCAGTTCGCAAGACGAGTGGACGCCCCAGCGGCTCAAGCGTGCCAGAAGCCATGCGCGCGGGCGACACGCCCTTGCTGCCATCGCGCTCAACGGGAAAAGCGTGACGGGGCCGATGTCGACCCTGAAGCGGGGCCGCATCTGCCGCGATCCGGTTCGAGCCGTTACAATCCCCTTTCGCGCACGCGTCTCGTGCCCACTTAAAAATCCATCGAATTCAAGGAAGTCCGCATGTCCACGCCCGAGCAAAGCTGGTTCACCGAAGCCCACGAATCCTCGGGCTCATCGATCGGCTTTCGCACCCACGCGCGCCTGCATAGGGAGCAGACCCCGTTCCAGTCGATCGAGATCTACGATTCAACCGACTGGGGCAAGCTCATGGTCATCGATGGCTGCATGATGCTGACCACGCGCGACAATTTCTTTTACCACGAGATGATCTCGCACCCGGCCCTGTTCACTCATCCACGGGCCAAGCGTGTCGTCATCATCGGTGGCGGCGATTGCGGAACGCTGCGTGAGGTGCTGCGCCATGAGGCGGTCGAATCCGCCGTACAGGTCGAGATCGACGAGCGCGTGACTCGCCTCGCGGAGCAGTACTTCCCCGAACTGTGCGAAGCCAACAACGATCCGCGCGCGCAATTGATCTTCGACGACGGCATCAAGTACATGGCCGATTGCGAACCCGAATCAGTCGATATGGTGATCGTCGATTCGACCGATCCGGTCGGCCCGGCCGAAGGCCTGTTCAACGCCGCGTTTTATTCGAGCTGCTTCAAGGCCCTGCGCAGCGGCGGCATCTTTGTCCAGCAGAGTGAATCACCGCTGGCCCATCTCGGCCTGATCAAGTCGATGCGCTCGGCCATGCGCACCGCGGGTTTCCAGGCCGTGCGTACCCTGACCTTTCCGCAGCCTTGCTATCCGACCGGCTGGTGGAGTGCGACGCTCGCGCGCAAGGGCGCCGATCTTTCCGATTTCCGCGAACGCGGTGCACAGGCCAAGCAGTTCCATACGCGCTACTACAACGCCGAGATCCACAAGGCAGCTTTGTGCATGCCCGAGTTCATGCGCGAAGAGCTGGGCGAATAACGCTGGTTCACAATTCAACGGCGAGAAGCGGCTGGCGCGTTCTTGCAACGTCACGAACAGTCCGGGATTGAGACTGCTGCGCTGCGATCAATCAAACCCGCTGGCAAAAATACCGTCCGCGAACGAGCCGGTCACCCGACTCAACGTCCACGACGTTGAGTCCCACTCGACCAATCCGCTGAAATAGATGTTGCGATCGGGTGATTCGAGGACGCCGATTGGATAATCGCCACTCCTTCCGGTCGGTTGCTGACTGCTGGCCGTGGTCGTTGTCACCGTTGTCGCCAATTCCCAGAGCGTGGCGCCGTCGCTGGTCCGCAACTTGGCCAATAGGGTTCGATCATTGCCATTGCCATCGCCGCCGGCAACAAGGATATCGCCGTCCGACGACAGTGACAGCGCGGATGCCAGTTCGCTGTATGACGTAGCGTCGACGAATGGCAACTCACGCGACCACAGGATCACGCCGTTCGACGCGTTGAGCTTCGTCACCTCGCGATGGTCCGCCGAAGCTCCGCCTGCAATGAGCCCCCCTTGCGCGTCGAGAATGATCGACCACGGCGAGAAAGACAGGGTTTTCTGCCACTCAATGACGCCCGTGGCGCCATCGATGTGCCACACGATATTGCCGGTGCCAACGGCCAGATCGCCATTGGCCAAGGGCAGCAGTAACGCAGTAGTCGAGCCGGCGACTCCCGGCAGCTTTCGCCGCCATTGCAACACACCATCGCTGGCGCGAAACCGAACCACCTGCACTCCCGTTAGGCTGTAATCGGCATTGGTGAAATTGCTTGTCGCCAACACCGATCCATCAGTGGCCAACGCAATGCGTTGCTGCCCAATCTCCTGATCCCAGCCTTCCGGCATCGGCACGGACCAGACCTCACTGCCATTGCTGGCCGAATATCGGGCGACTCGCATCGTGGCTCCGTTGACGTCTTCCTCCCGCCCGAGCAGAAGCATGATCGCGCCATCGGCCGCCAGTGCGGCGTCGAGCGCGGGGCGCTGCGGCGGAGACGACGACTCCCAGATCTGCGCTCCGCTGCTCCCATCGAGCTTGGCCAGCAGCATAGTCGGATCATCCCAGCCGTTGCTGCCGGCGATGATCACATCGCCCTGTGCATCGCTGAGCGCGGCGACGATATTTCCATTGACTCGCTTGTCCGGCTCCCAACGCCACAAAACACGACCATCTTGCGCCGAAAGTTTGGATATTCTCGGATAATTGTAATTTTCCGGATTCACGCCCCTTCCGGCGAGCAGGATGCCTGGGCTGCCCTTGCCGTTCCACACCATCTGGCGAGTGGACTGGAATGCCTCCATCGGAATGAACGGATGCGGGGCCATGATCGGCGTCTGCTGCGACCAGCTCGTTACCCCCGTCAAAGCCTGCAACCGTGTTTCAGACAGGCGCAATCCGACATAACGGTTGCGCCCGCTGGCCGTACCAATCAGGACTTCGCCATTGCCGAACGCGGCCATGCTGAATGTATCGGTCAACGAATTTTCGCTCGGCGGCAGATCCACGTTGTAACGGCCGAGCAAGGTGCCGTTGGCAGCCGCATAAGTTGCGATGGTGGCGGTTTTCACATAACCGAGAAAATCATTGAGCTCCAGCGCATGCAGATATGCGCCCTCGGCAACAATGCGTCTCGACAGGGAAGGCCCCGTAGGCGGCACCGGTGGTAGGGGCGTCTGCGCCAACGACCACATCAGGCTGCCGTCGACCGGACTGAGCCGGGCAAGGTCGACAGCCAGTGTGTCGATAGTCAGCTTGCCTTCGGCATAGAGGTAACCGTCCACATCGACAACTGCCCGGTACAGACTGGAATCAGTCACTGTCCGTCGCCACACCGGAACGCCGGTCAGTGCGTTGATCCGACCTATCTCGACGGTCCGGATTTGATCCACAACACACTGGGAAACAAATTCGACCGAGTTGTCCGCGAGCATGCGCAGGCGAATATCGTTGGAACTGCTCTGGTAGGCGACGTAGGTTCCGCCAGGACATTGCGACATGCTCCAGCGATTGCTCCCAGAAGCGGTGCTGATGCCTGCCAGTTTCAGCGTATTCGGACCGATCGAAGATTGTGACAGCAAGTGGACGACGGTCGTGTCATTCGATCCGCTAACCGCAGCGATACCGCGCAGGCTGCTGCCAGAATCGGCAGGGATCTGACGTTTCCAAATTGTGCTGCCACTGGCGGCGTCAAGACGCATGACGATGGCATCGTTGCCCTTTCGCCCTGTTGCAATGATTTGTCCACCGTTGTCGATCTGTATGGCATACAGATCCAACTTAATATCCGCAGCGCGCTGCGGGCTGGACCAGACGACTTGGCCATCACTCCCTGACAATCGCAGGATGCAGGTGAAAGTGACGAGAGAAGAGCTGACATCATTCGCGCCTTGGGCAGAGATGATGACGTCACCGCCAGGTAGCGGCACAACGAGGTTGTAGGCCGAGCTGCGTGTTCCGCAGGCAGGCCCAAGATCAGTGGACCAGAGTTGCGAACCGTCATCGGGATCTGTCGCGATCGCCCGATACTGGTACCGATCGTCTACTCCAGTCTCAACCGTAACCAGTGCAACAGCAGGTGAAACGGACGGATTGCCAAGCGCAGCATTGGCCATGCTCACATCCGCACCAGCGGGAACCTGGGTCGTTACCTGCGATTGCCAGGCAAGGCTTTGCGCATGGGCTGGCAGCGGCACAATGAGCGTAATCAGACCGATCACGCACAACACGCATGCCGGCACTTTCCTCATTCCCCTTTGCATGACGTTCCCTGATTTTCCACAAGCACAGGGTTTGCAATCCTACAGCAGGCTCAGCACACCCGCGATGGTCGCTGTCATGAAAGTCGCCAACGAACCACCGAGGACGGCTTTAAGACCCATGCGGGCGAGGTCCGCACGTCGGCTCGGGGCGAGGCCACCGATACCGCCGATCTGGATCGCAATCGAGGAGAAATTGGCGAAGCCGCATAGCGCATAGGTTGCAATCAGGCGACTGTGTTCGGTCATCTGATCAATATGCTTGGCCATGTCGACATAGGCGACGAACTCGTTGATGACGACCTTCTGGCCAATGAAGCTGCCGACCAGGGTGGCATCCTGCCAGGGTACGCCGATGACCCAGGCCAGCGGCGCAAGAATCCAGCCAAACAAGGTCTGCAAGGAAAGCTCGACCGGATGACCGAGTTGGATGGCAAGCCAGCCATTGATCGACGATGACGGATCGGCACCCCAGGCGTGCGTGCCGAGCCACTGGAACGGCGCATTGAGCATCGCGATCAGCGCAATAAACGCAAGCAGCATGGCGCCGACATTCAGGGCCAGGCGCAAACCATCGGAGGCACCGGTTGCGGCAGCGTCGATCACGTTGGCCGTAGTCTTTTTGACTTCAATCTTGACCTTGCCCCGGGTCAGCGGCTCCTCGGTCTCGGGAATCAGGATTTTGGCCAGCATCAGTGTTGCCGGTGCCGCCATGATGCTGGCGGTGAGCAGATGGGTGGCAAAAAAGATGCGTTGCCCGTCATCCTCGCCGCCGAGCAGGCCGACATAGGCCGCCATCACCGAACCGGCGATATGCGCCATGCCGCCGACCATGACCGTCATCAACTCGGACTGGGTCATGCGCTCGAGGTAAGGCTTGATCGTCAGCGGCGCCTCGGTCTG